>CAZJRA010000053.1:0-8099 GCA_964548335.1 uncultured Flavobacteriaceae bacterium
GTACGGCAATGATAGGCTACGCGATTATGTGGAGTACTGTTTATTTTATGCAAAAAAGCTCCTATAACAATCACTATTATTTGCTAATGTTATTGTGTTGGATATTTGCTTTTCTTCCGGCACATAGAGCAGTATCTTTTGATGCCCGATTTCGAAAAAGGGTAGGCTCTACAAGTATGCCTAGATGGGTAACGGTTCTTATTATCGCACAATTATTTATTGTGTACACATACGGGAGTATTGCCAAGATATATCCAGATTGGTTAGATACTACAGCACCTCGCTTATTAATGCAAGGCAAGAAGAATTTTTGGCTTGTGGGAGAAGTACTTCAAAAAGAGTGGACGCATAAAGTACTTGCCTATTTTGGGATTTTATTTGATGGTCTTATAGTACCTGCCTTGCTGTGGAAACGCACGAGGAAAATAGCCTTAATAGCTTCTGTTTTCTTTCATTTATTTAATTCCTTTGTATTTCAAGTGGGAATTTTCCCATATATGTCACTAGGATTTATACTGTTTTTCTATCCGCCTAAAACCATTCATCGTATATTCTTAAAGAAGTGGAAAGCTTTTTATAATACTGATGAAGAAACAAGACCCTTAAAATTTGTCACTAAGTGGTCTTCTTTAGGAATTGCAGTAACAGCTGCATATATTATAATACAAGTATTACTGCCTTTAAGACAGCATGTATTACAGGATAATGTTTTATGGACAGAAGAAGGGCATCGTTTAAGTTGGCGTATGATGCTTCGTAGTAAGCAAGGAACCGTAAGTTTTTCTGTAGTAGATAAAGAGACAAACAAAAGAACCTTTGTAAAACTCAAAGAGTATCTGTCTAAAAAACAACGACGTAATTTAAGTACAAAGCCCGATTTTATTTGGCAATTTGCCCAACGGCTCAAAAAAGAATACGCTGCAAAAGGGCAAGATATTTCAGTATTTGTGAGTTGTCAAGTAAAAGTAAATGGCCGAAAGTATAAACGTCTTGTAGATCCTAAGGTAGATATCGCGGCAGTAGAGTGGGCGTTTTTTAAGCACGCAGATTGGTTGCTAGATAGCGGAGGATATCTAGAGAAGAAGTGATTTTTAAAAATGAACAAGAAAGACCCTGTTCAATGCAAACCAACTCATTCATTTCCTTAAATTTGTTTTCTTAAATACGCAATTATGCTAGAAGTAGCTCAAATACGAGAACATAAAGATGCTTTTGCAAAAGCACTTACTAAAAGAAATATAGAAGCAACCCCTATACTTAATGAAGTACTAGCGGCAGATGAGAACCGTCGTGCTACCCAAGTAAAACTAGATGAGGTACTTGCAGAGAGTAATGCTTTTTCTAAAGAAATAGGAATGCTTTTTAAGAGTGGCGAAGCACAAAAAGCAAACATTCTTAAAGAGAAAACAGCAGGGCTTAAAGAGCAATCTAAAGAGCTGCAAGAGCTGCTTAATGCGGCTACAAAAGAGTTACAAGACCTACTGTATAATATTCCTAATATTCCTCACGAGAGTGTACCTAATGGAAATAGTGATGAGGATAATGAAGAGGTATTTCGCAAAGGAGACATTCCTGTATTACACGAGGGAGCTCAACCCCATTGGGAGCTTGCAAAAAAATATGACATCATAGATTTTGAGCTAGGAAACAAAATTGCAGGAGCAGGTTTTCCTGTTTATAAAGGTAAAGGAGCTCGTTTACAACGTGCTTTGATTAACTATTTTCTAGATAAAAATACAGAGGGAGGTTATAAAGAAGTTCAAGTGCCTCACCTTGTAAATGAAGAGTCGGGTTACGGCACAGGGCAATTGCCAGATAAAGAAGGGCAAATGTATCATGTTACAGGAGATAACTTGTACTTGATTCCTACGGCAGAGGTGCCAGTAACTAATATCTTTAGAGGAGAGATGATTCCTGCGAGTCAATTACCTATTACATACACAGGGTATACGCCTTGTTTTAGACGTGAAGCTGGGTCTTATGGTGCACATGTAAGAGGACTTAATAGATTACATCAATTTGATAAAGTAGAGATTGTACGTGTAGAGCATCCAGATAATAGTGCTGCGGCATTAGATGGTATGGTAGACCACGTAAAGACAATATTGGACGAACTTAACCTTCCGTATCGTATATTAAGATTATGCGGTGGCGACCTTGGATTTACGTCTCATCTTACCTACGATTTTGAGGTGTTTTCTACAGCACAAGACAGATGGTTAGAGATAAGTTCTGTTTCTAATTTTAGAACTTTTCAAGCAAATCGTTTAAAGCTTAGAATTAAAGATGCAGATGGTAAGAAAATGCTTGCGCATACACTTAATGGTAGCTCACTTGCGTTACCAAGAGTGCTTGCAGGAATTATAGAAAACTGTCAGACACCAGAAGGTATAAAAATCCCTGAAGTACTAGTTCCTTATTGCGGTTTTGATATGATTAACTAAAGAGAAAACATCTAGGTGTAATACAAAAGCGTTATCGTAGGACTATGGCACGTTTTTAGTTATCTTTAAAGCTATGAATAAGAAATTGCTCTTTTTGGTTGTTTTTGGACTCCTCGTTACTTTTTTGCCTACGGGTCAAACAGGAGTAAATGCACAAAATGCCCAACTTGCACGCAATTATTTTAAGCAGGGCGACTATGAAAAGGCTATAATAACCTATAAGAAAGCGTTAAAGAAAAATCCTAAAAGCCAAGTCTTACTTAAAGGTCTTGTAAAGTCATATCAAGAGGTAGAATTGTATGACGAGGCAGAAACTTTATTAAAAGGGGGGCTAGAAAGTGTTAGAAACAAGAGTCTTATTCTTGTAGAGCTAGGATATAACTATCAGTTGCAAGAAAGAGATTCTTTAGCTCAAAGAAGCTATCAAGAAGCAATTATGCTCCTTAATACACATAGGATAGGAGTTACCCAAGTAGGAAAAGTATTTCAAGAATACAATTTACTGGAAGAAGCGGTACAGGTCTATGAAGCCTCTATAGCCCATAGCCCTAACAATAGTTTTCATATAGAACTCGCTAAAATTTATGGAGAGCTAGGCGAGGTAGAAAAAATGTTTTCTAGTTACTTGAATTTAGTAGATAGGAGGCTTGCCTATAAGACTGTTGCACAGCGCAAGTTTGGAGAGTATATTACAGAAGACCCTTTTAATGAAGCCAATGGTATATTTAGGAAATTGCTCCTAAAACGATTACAAAAAGAGCAAAACGTATTGTACAATAGCTTTTTAAGTTGGTTGTTTATACAGCAAAAGGAATATAGAAAGGCTTTTGCCCAAGAGAAAGCTATTTTTAAACGTACAGATGATATGGAGGGACTTATTGACCTTGCTAATGTCATTATAGAAGATAAAGAGTTTGACCTTGCAAAAGATGTTTTAACGCATATTAAAGAGGGAACTTATGATAACGCTATTAAAATTGCAGCAGAGCAATCATTATTAAATTTAGAGATAAAAAAAGCCGCTACGACAGAAGAGAAACAAGCGATTAAAACACGATATGAAGCCTTATTAGCCGAACAGAGTGCAGGAGGAGAGATTGTTCCTTTACAAATAGACTATGCACACTTTACGGCATTTAATATGGGACTTACTCAAGAAGCTGTAACCTATCTTAAAGGGCTTATTAAAGAACCTAGAGATCGTTTTGAAGAAGCGCGCCTTAAGATGGAACTTGCAGATATACTAGTTCTAGACGAGAAGTTTAATCAAGCACTTATCTATTATTCTCAAATTCAAACCAAGATTAAGAATAACGTACTCTCACAAGAAGCTCGTTTTAAGGTGGCAAAAACAAGTTATTACAAAGGAGATTTTGGGTGGGCAGAGACACAGCTTACTGTTTTAAAAGCAGGAGCGACACAGCTTATTGCAAATGATGCTTTGAAGTTATTATTGGTTATTAGAGATAACTCTCAGGAGGATAGTTTACAAGTAGCGTTAAATAAATATGCTAAGGCAGATTTATTAAGGTATCAAAACAAGCCTAAAGAGGCGGTGGCAATGTATCAGCAAATTTTAGACGACCACAAAGGTGAGGATATAGAGGATGAAACTTTTTTAGCACAAGCCCTTTTGTATGAGAAAGAAGGCGCTTTCGCGAAAGCAAAAAAGAACTACACGGCAATTATTGATTTTTACAAAGATGGCATCTTAGCAGATGAAGCATATTACAGGCTCGCAAAACTGTACGAGAATCAATTAGAACAACCTGAAAAAGCGAAGTCTAACTACGAGCGCATTATTTTTGATTTTGCAGATAGTATTTATTACGTAGAGGCACAAAAACGGTATCGAGCCTTGCGAGGAGATACTATAAATTAAGTTATGATTATATACAACCTTACGATTAATGTAGAAAAAAGCATTCACGACGAATGGTTAGAGTGGATGAATAAAGAACACATCCCTCAAATGATACAAACGGGTAAATTTACCCAAGCATTAATGACCAAAGTTTTGGTAGAAGAAGAGATGGGAGGTACTACCTATTCTGTACAATACGGCTGTCCTAGTAAAGAACATTTACAAGCCTATTATGACCAAGATGCAGAACGTTTACGAGCAGAGAGTAAACGTTTTGAAGGAGGGTTTGTAACCTTCAGTACAGAGCTAGAGGTGATATCACAACATCAAACAAAGTAATTTGGGAGGTAGTGATAAAGGCGTAAGAGCCAAAAAACACCTAGGGCAACATTTTTTAAATGATGAACCTATTGCAAAAAAAATAGGAGACACGCTCACTCTTAATGGGTATAAAAATGTGTTAGAAATTGGTCCAGGTACAGGTGTGCTTACCAAGTATATTTTAGAAAAAGAGATTACCTTACTTGCGATGGACTTAGATACAGAGTCTATAGAGTATCTTAAAACGCATTTTAAATTTGAGCATCGAGATATTGCAGGAGATGACAAGTTTACGGTACTAGAAACCGATTTTTTAAAACACGACCTAGCTACTGTTTTCCCAGGAGAGCCTTTTGCGATTACAGGCAATTTTCCTTACAACATAAGTACGCAAATTGTTTTTAAGATGCTAGAGAATAAGGAGCGCATTCCAGAGTTTACTGGAATGTTTCAAAAAGAAGTAGCACAACGTATTTGTGAGAAAGAAGGAAGTAAAGCTTATGGCATTCTGTCGGTATTAGCCCAAGCGTTTTATGACGCTGAGTACCTGTTCACGGTTCCTCCAGAAGTGTTTAATCCTCCTCCTAAGGTAGATAGTGGCGTATTACGCTTAACGCGAAAAGAAAACTTTCAAGACCTAGGCTGCGACCCTAAAATGCTACGCACTGTAGTAAAAATGGCCTTCCAACAACGCCGAAAAACATTGCGTAACAGTTTAAAGGGAATGGAATTGAGCGATGATTTTCGCACTAGAGAGATTCTTAATAAAAGACCAGAACAACTCTCTGTATCACAATTTATCCAACTTACACAAGACATACAAGACGACCTTAAAAGAGCTTAGGGAATCTTTTGTTTTTTAGACATACATTAAAGTCTAAGTTTTGGGTAAAGAAGTTAGGTATGGGATACCTATCTTTGTACTGCCTATAAAGCACATCCTATGTCGTTCGAAATAACAACATTCTTAATAGAAGACATAAAAAGGTATATCGCTAGAGATATGCAAAAGGAGCTATTGACTCTTTTTGAAGAAATTCACTTTGCAGATGTCGCAGAGATTCTAGATGAATTAAATTGGGATGAAGCCGTTTATTTACTTCGATTGCTAGACAGTGAGAAAACTGCCGTAGCACTTATGGAGCTAGATGATGATGTGCGAGAGCGCTTACTAGAGAGTCTTACCCCAAAAGAGATTGCAGAAGAGGTAGAGGAGATGGATACCGATGATGCGGTAGATGTCATTGCAGAGCTTGATGAAGATATTAAGCAAGCAGTAATCAAGCATATTGAGGACGAAGAGCACGTAGCAGATATCCAGGAGATGCTACAATATGACGAAGACTCTGCAGGAGGGCTTATGGCAAAAGAGCTTATTAAAGTAAAAGAAACTTGGACCGTAGCAGGCTGTGTACGTAAGATGCGCCGTCAAGCAGAAGAAGTAACGCGGGTACACTCTATATATGTTGTAAATAAAGAAGATGTACTTATAGGGAGGCTTTCGTTAAAAGACCTATTAACGTCAGATACTAAACAAAAAATAGCAGAGATATATATTCCTAAAGTAGATTCTGTAAATGTAAATGATGCAGGAGAAGATGTAGCAAAATTGATGCATAAATATGATTTAGAAGCCATACCTGTTGTTGATGATAATAAAAAGCTACTAGGACGTATCACGATAGATGATATTGTCGATTTTATTAAAGAAGAGGCAAAAGAAGATTACCAACTTGCGGCGGGTATTACTCAAGAAGTAGATTCTGACGATAGTATATTAGAACTCACAAAAGCCCGATTACCTTGGTTGTTTTTAGGATTAATAGGAGGTGTAGGAGCGGCTACTATTATGGGTGGCTTTGAAGAGATACTAGAACACTATGCGTTGCTCTTTTTTTATACACCTTTAATTGCTGCAATGGCAGGAAATGTAGGAGTACAATCGAGCGCAATTATCGTACAAGGATTAGCAAATGACGATGTAAAAGGAAGTATTGCAAATAGACTTTTTAAAGAAATGTTGCTTGCAGCTCTTAACGGACTCCTGTTAGGACTTGCCCTTTTTGTATTTACGGCACTTTGGTATCAAGGGGAACCTGATAGTTTTAAAACGGCGCTTGCGATATCTATTTCCCTTTTTGCTGTTATTATCATGGCAGGAATTATAGGGACGTTTATCCCATTGTTTTTAAACAAGAGGGGAATAGATCCTGCTATTGCTACAGGACCTTTTATAACGACTAGTAACGATATTTTTGGGATATTAATTTATTTCTGGATAGCAAAAATGATACTGTTTTAGACGATGAAGCCTATTAATATTAAAGAAAAGTACAGCAAATTTTCAAAGCAGTGGCTTCCACATCAGATTGCTACGGTAGATGATATGCAGGTGATTTTGGCTAAAATATGTGGGGAGTTTGTATGGCATAGCCATAAGGAGGAAGACGAGTTATTTTATGTACAAAAAGGACGTCTAGAAATGCGTTTTCGTAAGTCTGTTTCAGAAGGAGATAAGAACGAAAATGTACTTGAGGAGTGGACAGAAATAGTAAATGAAGGTGAAATTATTGTGGTACCAAAAGGAGTAGAGCATTGCCCAGCTACTGCTTCAGGAGAAGAAGTGCATCTCTTACTTTTTGAAAAGAAAAGTACAGCTCATACGGGAGAAATACAACATGAGAAAACACAAGAAGCGTACCCTAAGATTTAATACATTGAGCAAGAGAAACAGCGTTGCTATGTTATTAGTTATAACCAGTTGTGTAATAAGTATTTTTATAGACACCAATGTCTTTCTTAAGGTTTTGAGCGGTATTATTGCGGGCCTTGCCTTTGCTGTATTATTTAATTGGTTGCCCATTAAAAAGAATAAATGAGGATTCTACACTTAGATAAAAATCACCCTTTATTAGTTAGTCAGTTAGCAGATGCAGGGTACACTAACGAAGAGAATTATACGATCTCTAAGGAGGAAACTCAGGCGATTATTAAGGATTATGATGGAATTGTAATTCGCAGTCGCTTTAAAATAGACAAGCGGTTTATAGACGCAGCTACTAATCTTAAATTTATTGCTCGCGTAGGAGCGGGATTAGAAAGTATAGACATCCCGTATGCAAAAGCAAAAAACATTCATCTTATAAGTGCTCCAGAAGGAAATAGAAACGCCGTGGGAGAGCATAGTTTAGGAATGTTACTCAGTCTTTTTAATAAACTTAATAGGGCAGATGCTAGTGTAAAATCCGGTCAATGGCTCAGAGAAGAACACCGTGGTATTGAGTTAGATGGTAAAACAGTAGGGCTTATAGGATACGGTAATATGGGTAAAGCCTTTGCAAAAAAACTGCAAGGATTTGATTGCGAAGTTTTATGTTATGATATTTTGGAGAATGTAGGTGATGCAAATGCACGTCAAGTATCATTAAAAGAGTTGCAAGACCAGGCAGATGTGTTGAGTTTGCATACTC
>CAZJRA010000054.1:0-7920 GCA_964548335.1 uncultured Flavobacteriaceae bacterium
GAAATAGCAAGTATCTATCGTTGTGATTTGACGTTTATGATTTCTCAGTTTGAGATGCACTTGTTACAAGATTTTTTTAAAGTATCTAAGAGTTTACTAATGTATCTTCCTTTTTTAGAAGAGGTTTTAAAAGGGCCTTTTTTGCCATTTAAAGAGCGGGAACATTTTGTGTCTATTGGCAATTTTTTACATGCGCCTAATTGGGATGCTACCTTAGAACTTAAAACTAAAATTTGGCCACTCATTAAAAAAAAACTTCCAGAGGCTCAGTTGCATGTTTATGGGGCTTACCCTTCTGAGAAAGTCTTGCAACTGCATAATAAAAAAGAAGGCTTTCTTGTTAAAGGACGTGCATTAAATGCGAAAGAGGTAATTGCTGCCTCAAGAGTGTTACTTGCGCCTTTGCGTTTTGGGGCAGGTCTTAAAGGTAAATTTATAGATGCTATGCAGTGTGGGACGCCTAGCGTAACCACTACCATAGGAGTAGAGGCAATGCGAGGAGACTTGCCTTGGTGTGGTGAAGTGACAGATTATTATAATGATTTTGCAGAAGTGTCGATACAGTTATATAGCGATGAAGTAGTTTGGGAGGAAGCGCAGCAAAATGGAATGCAGATTATTAATGAGCATTTTCAAAAATCTGCTTTTGACAATTATCTACTAAACCATCTAATTACGACTCTTAAAAATATAGAAATGCATCGCCTTGCTAATTTTACAGGGCAAATCCTACAACATCATACACTACAAAGCACAAAGTATTTAAGTAAGTGGATTGAGGAGAAGAATAAGGAGTAGTTATATTTCTAAAAAAACAAAACGCTTATACTTAGAAAATATCTAGATATAAGCGTTTTGCATTTAACTATCTTAATCTTCCTAAACCAATCCTGCTCTTTTCAATAAAGCTTCTGGTCTAGGTTCTCTTCCGCGAAAGCGTTTATATAATACCATAGGGTCTTCTGTCCCTCCTTTAGAGAGTACGTGTTCTTTAAACTGTGCACCTGCATTAGGGTTAAGAATACCTTGCTCTTTAAAATATTCAAAGGCATCTGCATCTAAGACCTCTGCCCATTTATAACTGTAATATCCAGATGAGTACCCTCCTTGAAAAATATGAGAGAAGGCAGTACTCATACACGTTTCTGGTGTTGCAGGATATAGGCTAGTATCTGCAAATACGTTTGTTTCAAAAGCTTTTACGTCTGTGATGCTTGTTGGGTCTTGTCCGTGCCAAGACATATCTAATAGTCCAAAGCTTAACTGTCGTAACGTTTGCATACCTTCTTGAAAAGTCGCTGAATCTTTAATCTTTTGTATTAAGTCCATAGGGATAACTTCTCCTGTCTCATAATGCGTTGCAAAGAGTTCTAGCGCTTCTTTTTCATAGCACCAGTTTTCTAACACTTGGCTAGGTAACTCTACAAAATCCCAATACACAGAGGTTCCAGATAGGCTAGAGTAAGTAGTATTTGCTAACATCCCATGTAGTCCGTGTCCAAACTCATGAAACAAAGTGGTCACTTCATTAAAGGTGAGTAAAGAAGGTTTGCTAGGGGTAGAAGGGGTGAAATTACACACATTAGAAACGTGAGGGCGTTCATTTTTGCCATCCTTTATCATTTGCGATTTAAAGGAAGTCATCCAGGCACCTCCTCTTTTTCCAGGTCTAGGATGAAAGTCTGCATAAAACAGAGAGACAAAGTTACCCTCAGTATCTAAAACGCGATACGTTTTTACTTCTTCATGGTAGGTGTCTATGTCAAATACTTCTTCAAATTGTAATCCAAACAAACGACCAGAGATTGTAAATACGCCTTCAATTACATTTTCTAATTTAAAGTAAGGCTTAAGTTGTTCATCATCTAAAGAGAAGAGTTCTTTCTTTAATTTTTCTGAGTAGTAAGCACTATCCCATTTTTGAAGTTGGTCTATATTGTCTTGTGCTTTTGCAAAATTTTCTAATTGTATAAATTCACGTTGAGCCGCAGGTTTTGCTTTTGTAAGAAGGTCGTTTAAAAAGCCTAATACCTTTTTAGGTGTTTTTGCCATGCGTTCTTCGAGTACAAAATGTGCGTGGGTGTCGTACCCTAATAAATTAGCACGCTCATGCCTAAGGTTTGCAAGATCTAATACATTTTTTTGATTGTCTTGCTCGTTGCCTTTAAATGCTCTACTACCAAATGCAAGTGAGAGTTCTTTACGCAACTCCCTATTATCTGCATACTTCATGAAAGGAATATAGCTTGGGTAATCTAACGTAATAAGCCACCCTTCTTTATCCTTACTTTTAGCTAAAGTAGCTGCAGCTTCTTTGGCTCCTTCAGGCATTCCGTTAAGGTCTTCTTCATTGGTAAGATACAATTCATAAGCATTCGTCTCTGCAAGTACATTTTCGCCAAAAGTGAGTTTTAGTTTAGACTGAGTAGCGTCTATTTCGCGTAAGCGAGATTTTTTATCTTCTGGCAAATTAGCTCCATTGCGAGAAAAACTCTTATAATTTTTTTCTAATAAGGTTTGTTGTTCTGCTGTAAGGGTTAAATTATCTTTTTGAGCGTATACGGTTTGTACTCGGTTAAATAACTCTTTATTTAAAGTGATGTCATTACCCAACTCAGAGAGCATAGGAGATACTTCCTGTGCAATTTTTTGAATATGCTCATTAGTCTCGGCACTGTTTAAATTAAAAAACACACTAGAGATACGGTCTAGTTGTTGTCCAGAATACGCAAGTGCTTCTATAGTGTTTTGAAAACTAGGAGCGTCGGGATTTGAGGTAATAGCGTCAATCTCTTTTCTACTTAAAGATATAGCTTCTTTAAAAGCGGGTAAAAAATGCTCGTTTTTAATTTTTGAGAAAGGAGCGATATCAAAAGATTGCAATAAAGGGTTTTGAGTATCCATGATTTTTTTTATAAACAGTTTTAAAATGTGTATTTTACAGATTTATTACTTCACTATATCGATATTATGGGTGGTGTCACTCGCGGATGAGGGGTGAATGTAACAGAACTCTTATTTTTATACCAGTTAATTTGGGATTTTCCCTTACAATGTTAATATTAGGTTTCGTTATTATTTTTAGAATGGTTATAGATGTGATGCGAAGCCTTCCCCCAATATTACATTGTTATTAAGGCTGCCTTCGGGCAGCCTTTTTTATTTATTAATAGAAGCAGCGCCGTCTATTACTTTTTGCTTTAAAGCTTCTTTATATTTTATAATTCTTTCTTGTACGTCATTGTTAGAAGCTCCTAGTATTTGTGCGGCAAGAATTCCTGCGTTTTGAGCTCCGTCTAAAGCGACTGTTGCTACAGGAACCCCTCCTGGCATTTGAAGTATAGATAATACACTATCCCACCCATCTATAGAGTTTCTAGATTTTACAGGAACACCTATAACAGGTAGGGGAGATAAGGAAGCTACCATTCCTGGAAGGTGTGCAGCGCCTCCTGCACCTGCAATAATTACTTGTATATCTCGTGTATGTGCATTTTTCCCATAATCATATAGCTTATCGGGTGTGCGGTGTGCACTTACAATATCAACTTCGGTATCTATACCTAATTGTGTTAATACGTCTATGGCAGCTTGCATGATAGGCATATCGCTTGTGCTTCCCATGATAATTCCTACTTTCATTGTCTATAGTATTAGTTAAAGGTCTTCGCTTTTTAAGAAGCGCTAATCACTCTAATGGTTTGTTTTACTTGTTCAGCTATTTTTCGAGCTTGATTGATATCCTCATCTATAATGGTTACATGTCCCATTTTTCTAAAAGGGCGCGTATGAGGTTTTCCATATATATGTGGAGTAACTCCTTTTAATTGCATGATATCTGCAATTTTTTGATAATAAACTTGTCCTTCATGGCCTTCTTCTCCTACGAGATTTACCATAACAGACCCCGCTTTACTGCTGGTGTCCCCAAGTGGGAGGTCTAGAATAGCTCTTAAATGTTGCTCAAACTGATTTGTATAACTCCCTTCTATACTATAATGTCCGCTATTGTGCGGGCGAGGAGCAACTTCGTTCACCAAGATTTGGTCGTCTTCTGTCTGAAACATTTCTACGGCAAGTAGTCCTACATGATTAAAAGTGTTAGATACTTTTTCTGCAATGGCTCTTGCTTTTTGAGCAACACTATCATCTATACGTGCAGGGCAAAGTACATACTCTACTTGATTAGCTTCTGGATGAAACTCCATCTCAACTACTGGATAGGTAATCACATCTCCCGATACATTACGAGCAACGATTACTGCAAGTTCGTTTTTAAACGGAACCATATCTTCAGCAATACAAGGTACTTGAGGAAGTTTGTCTAGGTCTTGTTCTGTACGCACAACGGCAACTCCCTTTCCATCGTATCCTCCTTGGCAAGATTTCCAAATAAAAGGATAACTAGGGTTGTCTTGAGCTATTGCTTTCGCGAAAGCGTATTTTGTATACCCTGCTGTTGGGATATTGTGAGTGCTATAAAAATCTTTTTGCACGCCTTTATCTTGAATATTTCGCAAGGTTTTAGCAGATGGATATACTTTTTTTCCTTCTTTTTCTAGTGCTTCTAGCGCTTCTATATTTACTGTTTCTACCTCAAAAGTAAGTACATCTACCTTTTTTCCGAAATTATAAACAGTCTCATAATCAGTGAGTTTTCCTTGTTCAAAATGGTTGCAGGCTAGTCTAGAAGGAGCTTCTGCGCTAGGGTCTAGAACATAGGTTTGGATGTCATACTTTCGAGTGTCATAAAGCATCATTTTACCTAGTTGGCCACCACCTAAAATGCCTAATTTAAAAGAAGATGAGAAGTAATTTTTCATAGATGTTCACTTTCGTGAAAGTGTAAAAAGTTAAAATACAAAAGTACAAAATTCCGTTGGGGTGATTTACTTCTCGTAGTAAGAGAATTCAGAATTTGAAAATAGTATCTTTGCGACTTTAAAGCACCTATGAATACAATACGTCTGCACGATTTAACTTTTGAGAAATGTATTTCTGAAAACGAAATACAGCAGGCTATAACTAAAGTTGCAGATAGGCTTAATAATGACTTTAAAGAAAAGCGCCCTGTGTTTCTAACAGTGCTTAACGGAGCTTTCTTTTTTAGTGCAGAGCTTATCAAAAATTTTAATCACGAGTGTGAACTAAGTTTTGTTAAAGTAGCTAGTTACGACGGATTACATCAAAGCGAAGAAGTCTCTACCGTGATGGGAGCAGAACCATCTCTTAAAGGTCGTGACGTTATTGTAGTAGAAGATATTGTAGACTCTGGTAATACCATTGAGACTATCATTAAAATTCTTGAAGCAGAAGAAGTAAACTCATATAAGATTGCAACGCTCTTTTATAAGCCATCGGCATATAAAAAAACACATGCTATAGATTATATAGGGCTTGAAATCCCTAATGATTTTATAGTAGGGTTTGGCCTAGATTATAAAGGTTTAGGGCGTAATTTCACATCTATTTATAAATTAAAAAATACACACATGAAAAACATTGTATTATTTGGCCCTCCTGGAGCAGGTAAAGGAACACAAGCTGAAGTTTTAAAAGATAAGTACAATCTCGTTCATATTTCTACAGGCGATGTGTTTAGATACAATATTAAAAATGCGACAGACTTAGGGACACTTGCAAAGTCTTATATTGATAAAGGACAACTCGTTCCAGATTCTGTAACAATAGATATGCTTAATGCTGAGGTAGAAAAAAACCCTGAAGCAAAAGGCTTTATTTTTGATGGATTCCCACGTACGGAGGCTCAAGCCGATGCATTGGCTGTACTTCTTGAAAGCAAAGGCACAACTGTAGCAGGAATGGTAGCGCTAGAGGTAGATGATGAGGTGTTAGTACAGCGTCTTTTAGAAAGAGGGAAAACCTCTGGTAGAGCAGATGATGCAGATGAAGCTGTAATACGTAACCGTATAAAAGTATACTATACAGAGACCGCAATATTAAAAGGATACTACGAGAAGCAAGATAAGTATCACGGTGTAGATGGAGTAGGTAGTATAGATGACATTACAGCGCGATTAAGTACTGTAATAGATACATTGTAATGTATTTACTAAACAGTAAAGGCAACGATATAAATATTTTAGTAATAATAATAGACCATTAAACCAATAATCCATGACTGAAGGTAATTTTGTAGATTATGTAAAAATACATGTAACTTCAGGTAATGGAGGAGGAGGCTCTGTGCATTTACATCGTGAGAAGTTTATAGAAAAAGGAGGACCCGATGGAGGCGATGGAGGTCGAGGAGGTCATATTATTGTAAAAGGAAACTCTAATCTTTGGACCTTATTACACCTTAAGTATAAAAGACACCTGCGTGCAGGTCACGGAGGTCATGGGTCTAAATCTAGGTCTACAGGTCACGATGGAGAAGATATGTATATTGAGGTGCCTTTAGGAACGACACTTAAAGATACAGAAACAGATAAAGTAATCTTTGAAATCACAGAAGAAGGTCAAGAGTTTATTGCTGCCGAAGGAGGTATGGGAGGTCGTGGAAACTGGCATTTTAAATCCAGTACAAACCAGACGCCTAGGTATGCGCAACCAGGAATAGATGGTTATGAAGTTCATCTTACCTTAGAGCTTAAAGTACTGGCAGATGTAGGTCTTGTAGGGTATCCTAATGTAGGAAAATCAACTTTACTGGCAGCGATAACAGCAGCAAAGCCTAAGATTGCTAACTATGAGTTTACAACACTAAAACCTAACCTTGGTATTGTAGAGTATCGCGATTACAGGTCTTTTGTAATGGCAGATATCCCAGGAATTATAGAAGGAGCCGCAGAAGGGAAGGGGATAGGACATCGTTTTTTAAGACATATAGAGCGTAACTCTACTTTGTTGTTTATGATACCTGCAGATGCAGATAGTATTTCAGAGCAGTATGATGTTTTATTGCACGAGTTACAAAGGTACAACCCAGAAATGTTAGATAAGTCTCGTATTATAGCCATTACTAAAAGTGATATGCTAGATAACGAGCTTAAGGCAGAACTTTCGGAAGAGTTGGATAGAGAATTGCCAATACCTTATTTGTTTATATCTTCTGTCACACAACAAGGATTAGTAGAACTTAAGGATGCACTCTGGAAGATGTTGAATGAGTAGTCACGGTACTACCAATTTAGAAAGGTATAAATTTTTGGTTATGAAAAAACACTTGCTTTACTGTTTGTTTATCCCTTTTGTGGCTATAAGCTGCGGTAGTATGCATGTAGAATATGATTATGACCAGAAAACAGATTTTAAGCAATATGTATCTTATGCTTATGATTTTAATGAAGGTTCTGGTTTGTCAGAATTTGATGAAAGACGCTTTGTAAAATATACAGACAGTATATTACAAAGTCAAGGCCTCGTATTATCAGAAAGCCCAGATGTATTAATTTTTATAGCTTCAGAAGAGTTTGAAATTCAATCCAGAAATACCTTAGGAGTAGGTCTTGGAGGAGGAGGCGGTAATCTAGGTGTAGGCGTGAGTGGAGGTATTCCAATAGGAGGGAGTGAGTTGCATAAGAGGATTCAAGTTTCTTTTGTAAGTACTACAAGTAACTCGGTAATTTGGGAAGCAGTAAGTGAGAGTGATTTAAAAAAGAAATCTACACCACCTCAAAGAGATGCTTATTTTGAGAAATTAGTTGCCAAAATATTCAAGAAATACCCTCCTGAGCAATAATGTAATTGTGGCACAGTTTTGGAAAATCAAAAGAGTATTATAAATCTAATTATATGAGATTTTTATTTTTCCTTTTTATGCTACATATTGCTGTTTTTTCGCAAGCAAGAGGTGATACGAGTTCTACCGCTTTGGCGAAAGAAGAAACCTTTTTTAAAAATAAGTGGTAAACTCAACCAAAGCCTCTTTTTGAATTGTATTTAAAAGACAACTAT
>CAZJRA010000055.1:0-7781 GCA_964548335.1 uncultured Flavobacteriaceae bacterium
ATTTCTCAAAAGCGTTTTATCTTATCAATACAGCTAGAGGAAAATCTGTAGTCACTGCAGACCTCGTGACCACATTAAAATCTGGAAAAATACTAGGGGCAGGATTAGATGTTTTGGAATATGAAAAAAGTTCTTTTGAAAATTTATTTACAAAAGAGGCTGCTATGCCAGATGCTTTGAAGTACTTATTAAAAACAGATAATGTCTTACTCACCCCACACGTTGCAGGTTGGACTGTAGAGAGTAAAGAAAAATTATCCCAAACGATAGTAGATAAGATTTTAACTATTTTTAATAGTTAAAACTATTTATTATACACTACCGGCATACTGAAATAAATTAATTGCCAGAAGACCGTAAGGCACCTGTAACAAAGATTCAGGAAGTACTTGCTAAAAATAAAATTTACCTAAAGGATTTGAAAAAGTAAGCTACTAAAGTGTAATAATATTTTTGTAGTTTTAGATTCTAACCAAATTAAGATAATTATTATGAGTGAAGGAAACTTAGGAGATGAATTAAAAGATAAAGCAGCAGAAGCTTCAGAAAAAGCTAAAGAAATAGCTTCAGATGCAGCAGATGCGGCAAAGGAAACTGCTGCGGGTATTAAAGATGAGTGGAATAAAATGACAGATAACGGAGATAATAAGAAAATATTAGCAGGCCTATTAGCCATTTTTTTTGGAGGTTTAGGGATACATAAGTTTATTCTTGGGTATACAAAAGAAGGGGTTATTATGTTAGTTTTATCAGTTATTACTTGTGGTACTATAGGGTCGGTTATTGGTTTAATTGAAGGTATTATGTACTTGACAAAATCAGATGAGGAGTTTTACAATACATACCAAGTAGGTAAAAAAGGATGGTTCTAATAGATTACTAAGCCTAGTGAAATACTAGGCTTTTTATTTATTACAAAAATAGGTATATTGCGATATTACTTATTTTAATATAAAATATACTTTTATGGGAGTTACAAAAAGGCATATACACTCTATTAAAGCCAATGAGATGGCAGATTTAGCAAAGGTATTATCTAATCCGGCGAGAGTAGCTATTCTTGAGTATATAGGAGATTGTGATGGTTGCCTTTGTCAAGATATTGCAGATAAAATTAGGCTCTCACAACCTACAACATCACAGCACTTATCTGTTATTAAAAAAGCAGGCTTATTAAAAAGCCAATTTAAAGGAAGGGCACAATACTATAGTATTGATTTAAGAAAATGGGAGAAGTTGCAAGGAGTTTTCCATAACTTTTTTGAGTTAACCCGTAAAAAATGTGAGTAGGTTAGAGAGATTGCGATAAAGATTAAAAAATGAATAACACGTGTGATAGGTTATCTAAAATAGACGCTTTCACAGAAATGAATAATTATAGTATGAAAACACAAGAATTCTTAGACGTATTAAAGTCTAACCAAGGAAAAAGCCTTCTTTTTGAATATGCACCAGGGATGCTAGTAGCAGCAAACTATCACATTACAGAGGTAAAGCATGTTACTATAGACTCTGTAGATTGCGGTGCAGGAGTAGACGCTTGGAAGGAAACAGTTGTACAATTGTGGGAAGACCCAAATGAGTTAGGAAAAACAGCTTTTATGAGTGCTTACAAGGCTATGGGAATACTCTCTAAAGTAGGTAAGATGAAATCATATGTCATGGATGCAGAGCTTAAGATAGAGTATAGTAATGCTCGTTTTCACACAGCACAACTATTTGTTAACGATTACGAAATAAAAGACACAAACCTCATTATTAAATTAGCCTCTCAACCCACAGACTGTAAAGCTAAAGAAGCTTGTGGTATACAGATCGAGATGGCAGGAAGTGAAGGTAGCTGTACGCCAGGATCAGGATGTTGCTAGAGAGTAAGTTTGAATAATTAATATTGTGGAGATAGGGTAGATTCCTGCCTTCGCGAGAATGAAAGTATATGAAAAACATATTAGTCCTTTGTACAGGAAATAGCTGTCGTAGTCAGATGGCTCACGGGTATTTAAATCAAATGGCAGCAGATAGTGCCGCTATCTATTCTGCAGGAATAGAAACTCACGGGATTAATCCTGGAGCGGCAGCAACAATGGCTAAGGATGGCATAGACATCACAACGCATACGTCTAATAATGTGACAGAGTATGATGGTATTGCTTGGGACTATATTATTACTGTTTGTGATCACGCTTATGAGAATTGTCCGTTTATAGCGGCTCCTAATGCTGTGCGATTACATCATAATTTTTACGACCCTTCTAAGTTTGTAGGAGATGAAGAAGCTACTGAGGCTGCTTTCGCGAAAGCGAGAAATGAGATTAAAGCGTATTGCGCTAATTTTGTGAAAGAGTATCTTAAGTAACGGTTAGTCTTCTTTTTGGGAACTCCAATACTTTTTTTCTAACGCTGCCTGAAATTCTTCCATAACAGGTTTTACAGTACTTTCTGGTAGGTCGGCAATTTTAATATACATGAGCCCATCTATCGCATTATTAAAAAGTGGGTCTACGTTAAAAGCAACCACTTTTGCATTCTGTTTAATATATTTCTTAATGAGCACAGGCAATCGTAAAGATCCTGGCTCTACCTCGTCTATAAGTTTGTCAAACTTGTTGAGGTCTGCAGCGCTTTCGTCAAAAACAAATTCTTTATCGGCATCTTTAAGGCGTACTTTAAATTCTTTTTTAGGGCGTATGTATTGGGCTACATAAGGGTCGTAATAATGAGATTTCATAAACTCAATCATTAAAGACTTAGAGAAATTTGAGAATTGATTAGAAATACTCACTCCTCCTATGAGGTACTTATGATCTGGAAAGCGTAAAGTGGTATGTACAATTCCTTTCCAGAGTAAAAATAAAGGCATAGGCTTTTGCTGATACTCTGCAATGATAAAAGCACGCCCCATTTCAATACTCTGGCTTAGCATTGTATGCAACTCTGGCTCAAACCTAAATAGGTCTTGTAGGTAAAAGCCACTTACTCCATACTTTTTAAAGATTTCCTGACCTAAACCCATTCTGTAAGCTCCCGCAATATTTTGGGTGCTCGTATCCCATAGGAACATATGATGATAATAACGGTCAAACTTATCTAAATCTACAGCTTCATTTGTGCCTTCTCCTATGGCTCTAAAAGTGATTTCGCGTAAGCGCCCTATTTCTTGTAAAACATTAGGCATTTCGTTAGCAGGGGCTAGAAATACTTCATAATTTTTACTTGCTAGAAGCCTACGGTCACTTTTGCGAAGTTTATCAATTTCATTTTCTATAAACAGACTATTTGTTTCGGCAGCAATTTTTTTAGGTTCTTTAGGTGTTTTAAGCGTAGTGGGGATGTTTTGTAAAATTCCTTTTTTATCAAATCCTTTTGCAAGCATATACGTTTTAGTGCGTAGGAAAGTAGTATAATTTTTTAGGTCTGGATACTCATTTTGAGCAACAACATTAATAGGTTTTCCTATTCGCACTTTGATGATTCTATTTTTTTGAGTAAGGAGTTCGCTAGGCAATTTTGCTGTTCTAAGCGTATCACTAATGTTGGATAGTTTGTAAAAAAGGTTGCTGTTTTTTGCGTGAAAATATATAGGAACAACAGGAACTTTTGCTTTTTTAATAAGCTTCATCGCAGCTTCCTCCCAAGGTTTGTCTATGATTGAATCATCATCTTTATGAGTAGAGACTTCACCCGCTGGGAAAATGCCTAGAGGATGCCCCTCTCTTAGGTGTAAAAGCGCATTTTTAAACCCCGATATGCTAGACTTAATTTCTTTTTTATTTTCAAAAGGATTTACGGGCATTACATAGGGCTTAAGCGGTTCTATCCTATGTAAGAGAAAATTTGCAATTACCTTATAATTCTCGTTTTGCTCCAATAAAAGTTTGAGGAGTAAGATACCGTCTACACCGCCCAGGGGGTGGTTAGAAATAGTGATATATGCCCCGTCTTTAGGGAGCCGTTTTAAATCTTCTTCTGGAATTTCAAATTGAACCTGAAATTCATCTAGTAATGCGTTTAAAAAAGGAAGCCCTTGTAAATGCTTGTTACGATTATAGATAGTGTTTGCTGTAGAGATTCTTAACACCTTCATTAAAACCCAACTTATGGAGGTGCCAATAAACCCTAATTTGCTAATATTAATAGCTTTTGCAACTTCTTTGGCGGTAACAAGTCCCATAAGTGTGGTTAGTCAGTTTAAAGGCAAATATATGAATAACCCTTTTGCTTTATAGGAATAAGTAGTATGGTTTAATCAGGTAGTGTAACAAACTGTACGGTGTTTTGCGTTACTTGTTTTAAAAGAATGGTTTTATCTTTTTCAAAAGAACGCAATACCTTGTCTGTAAAATGCCTAATCGTATATAGAGATACCCCTTCGTGTAGCTGTACTTTAAATTTGGCTTTAAGTTGTTTTAAAAGAAGCTCGAGAGTATCAAATCTATTATCTACACATACAGAAAAACTAATTGCAGAGTTTTGAATTAAATCTACTTTCATTTTATACTCACCTAATAGCTGGAAAAGCTCACTGATATTGTCTTCCATCATAAAAGAAAAATCTATAGAAGATAGTGAGAGTAGCACTTGGTTTTTCTTTAAAATATAGCAAGGCACTTCTGGAACAAGCCTTTGTCCTTTGCTTACAGAGGTTCCTTTTTCTTTAGGACTTATAAAAGATTTTACAAAAAGAGGTATCTCTTTTCTTTGTAAAGGTTGTAGTGTTTTAGGATGTATAACAGAAGCCCCATAAAAGGCTAGTTCTATTGCTTCTTCATAGGATACCTGATGGAGTAGTTGTGTGTTTTCAAAGACTTTTGGGTCTCCATTAAGTATCCCGGGGACGTCTTTCCAAATAGTAAGGCTGTTTGCCCCTAGACAATAGGCTACTATTGCCCCTGTATAATCAGAGCCTTCTCGTCCTAGCGTTGTGGTAAAATTATGTTGGTTAGAAGCAATAAACCCTTGGATAATATAGCAGGTATTTTTTGTAAATGCTTTTTTGATATTCTCTTGGGTTTTGTCCCAAATTACCTGAGCGTCTCTATTACGACTATCTGTTTTGATTAATTCACGAGCATCTAACCAAGTGTTGGTTAAATTTATTTCATTGAGATATAAACTTATGATTGTGGTTGAAAGCAGTTCTCCATAACACACAATCTGGTCGTAAACAAAATCATATTGTGGCGATTTATTTCGAGTAATAAACCCTTTGAGTTCTAGAAATAGGTCTTGTATTTTTTTAAAAACGAGATGTCCTGTAGGAAATAATTGTGAAGCAATTGTATGATGGAATTCTTCATTTTTTTGAATACTCGCGCTAAGAGCATCTTTGTCATTAAAATAATTATGTACGACTTTTTCTAAGGCATTTGTTGTTTTGCCCATAGCAGAGACCACAATAACCGTGTTCTTTGCTTCTAATTTGTCGAGTAAGAGTGCAAGATTTTTTACGCCATCTACATCTTTTACAGAGGCACCACCAAATTTATATATCTGCATAGTATAGTTGTGCTTTTACGACTATTTACAAGTGAGAATGTGCTACTCTTGTATAGATTTTAGATAAGTATTGAGCTGATTCTTGTTCATTTGTACTAGATGCCAATCTTTAAAGAAAGTGACCCCACTTTTTTCATAAAAGTCAATAGCATTTGTGTTCCAATCTAATACTTCCCATTCTACTCGGTTTACATCTTCTTGGTCTGCATACACCATTACTTGATTATATAAAGCTTTCCCTATACCCTTATTCCTGTATTGATTAGAAACAATAAGGTCTTCTAGGTGAAGCGCCTTGCCTTCCCAAGTAGAAAATCTAAAGTAAACGAGCGCCATACCTAAAATGACCCCTTCATTTTCTGCAACAAAGCATGTAAAAAGAGCATTATTTCCTATTCCAAACTGGACAAGCGTTTCTTTAGTTATCTTGACGGCATCGGGTTCATTTTCAAAAACAGCAAGCTCACAAATGAGCTTATGTACTTGGTTCATATCCTCCTTTATAGCACGTCTTATAATATACTGCATAAGTAATAATAGTTAAGTACTCACGAAGGTAAACAATTTCAAAAAGTAAAAAGCATAGGCAAACTTGTAATAGACCAATAATATTGAATATTTTTGCACGAACTAGTATCATAAATTTATGGCTCGCACGAATCAAACATTAGGAGAATTTATTATAGAAAACCAAACTGAGTTTAAGTATTCTTCAGGGGAGCTTTCTAGGCTTATTAATTCAATTAGACTAGCTGCAAAAGTGGTAAATCACGAAGTTAATAAAGCTGGATTAGTAGATATATTGGGCGCTGCAGGAGATACAAATATCCAGGGGGAAGACCAGCAAAAGCTAGATGTGATAGCTAACGAGACCTTTATAAATACCTTGAAAAATAGGGAGATTGTATGTGGTATTGCTAGTGAAGAAAATGATGATTTTATTACGATAGAAGGATATAACGATGATCATAAGAACAAGTATGTTGTTCTTATGGATCCTTTAGACGGGTCATCAAATATAGATGTAAATGTATCTGTAGGGACTATTTTTTCCATTTATAGAAGAGTTACAGAACCAGGTACTCCAGTAACCCTTGAAGATTTTTTACAACCAGGACGTGATCAAGTAGCTGCAGGTTATATCGTATATGGTACTTCTACAATGCTAGTATATACGACAGGTCATGGAGTTAATGGATTTACGTTAAACCCTGCTATAGGAACTTTTTACCTATCTCATCCAAATATGCAGTTCCCTGAAGACGGAAAAATTTATTCTGTGAACGAAGGGAATTATGTGCATTTTCCACAGGGAGTGAAGGATTATATAAAATATTGCCAAGAAGAAGAAGGGAATAGGCCTTATACCTCTAGGTATATAGGTTCTTTAGTTTCAGATCTACATAGAAATATGATAAAAGGAGGTATTTACATGTACCCTAAAAGTTCGCTCCAGTCTAAAGGGAAACTACGTTTATTGTACGAATGTAACCCTATGGCTTTTATTGTTGAGCAAGCAGGAGGAAAAGCGAGTGATGGTATTACCCCTATATTAGATTTAAAACCAACAGAACTTCACGAGAGAGTACCATTCTTTTGTGGAAGTCGTTTAATGGTAGACAAAGCAGAAGAATTTATCGCAAATGGTGACAAATAAGATGTTTATAGTTATTTTGCAGACATTTTATTTATATTTACCTTAATTTTAACTTAATCTCCCCACCCTATTTATTATGACTAAAAAGAATCTTGAAAACAACGCAGAAGTAACAAATACGGATTCTAAGATAGACGCGATTAAGCATCTTATCTTTGGTGATAATATCGCAGAGTATAGTCAAGAATTTGAAACATTAAAGAACGACTTAGAAAAACGCCGTCAAGAGTTATCTGATTTTATAGATGATACTCGTAAGGAATTAATGTCTGCGATAGACAATCTAGGTACAGATCTTAATATAAGGATATCAGATTTAGAAGAATCTCTTAATGAAAAGGCTGACACGCTTGAGGCTAAAAAAGTTAATAGATCTCAATTAGGAGATTTGCTTATTGAAATGGGAGAAAAAATTAAGTCGTAAACGACTTATTAAAAGATGAATTCTGAAGATAAGCTTAAGATTTTAAAAGAGCTCTTACTTACAGAAGAACGTGAGTTTGATAAAGATCTCTTGCTTAAAATTGAAAAACTTTCTCGAGAGCAAAATGAACTAAGTGAAAATATTTCCCCTCTTATGGAGGAACGACTTAAAGAATTTAAAGAAGAGATGCCTAAAACTTTGGGC
>CAZJRA010000056.1:0-7769 GCA_964548335.1 uncultured Flavobacteriaceae bacterium
CACGTATAGAAGCAAAGCGGTTTGAGAAGTTATTTCTCAAATCGCTTTTTTTTGACACACTTTTAAAACAAAAACCAAACTTATAGACAGCTTTCGCGAAATAACTATCTAGACTATACCAATCATGAAAAAACACTTCTAACGATTAGGTAGTTTACACTTACACATAAGTATATCCTCTTACGCTACATTCTCAATTAAATGTTAAAAGGTAATCTTGGCTTACAAATTGCATTAGATGTATTATAAACAAACATTAAAATAAGTTATTATGAAAAAATTAATGATTCTAGCCCTTACATTCATTGCGATTACTGCAACTGCACAAGGACGTGGAGAAGGAAAGAAAATGACTGCAGAAGAAATGGCTACGTTACAAACTAAAAAAATGACTTTAGCCCTCGTTCTTGATGAGTCACAAGCTAGACAAGTACACGAGCTAAACTTAGAGCAATCAAAAATACGCCTCGCAAATAGGGCTACTCGAAAAAACAAAAGAGAAGAAGCGAAAACATCAGGAAATAGACGCTTTAATGATAAGGAGAAAATGCTAGATCAGCGCATTGCAAGACAAAACAAAATGCAACAAATTCTCAATGAAGAGCAATTTAAGCAGTGGCGAAAAATGGAGAAAAAGAGAAGAGGTAGAAAAGGAAAAAGAGACGGTAAAAACAAAAAAAGAAGAGTAGATCAAAGTAGACAACAGTAACCAACTGTTATTGATTATAGATAAAGAGCCGAGATTCTTATAAGAATCTCGGCTCTTACTTTTTATAAAGTTTGCGCTACTTTTTGCACTGCTGCAATAGTCATATCTAAATCTTTATATGACAAGGCATCTGTGATAAACCAAGTTTCATAAGCACTAGGTGCTATATACACCCCTTCTTGTAACAGACCGTGAAAAAAAGCTTTAAAACGTGGGTTATCTCCCTTAGCTGCCGTTTTGAAATCTATTACAGTATCTTCATCAAAATGCACAGAGATCATAGAGCCTATTCTATTAATCGTATGAGGGACTGCATTACTAGTAAGTGCCTTTGCTATGCCCTCATGTAAATATGCTGTTTTCTCTTCCAGACGCTTAAAAAGATCTTTATCATTATTTATTTCTGTTAGCATCGCAAGACCTGCCGCCATTGCTAAAGGATTTCCACTTAATGTTCCTGCTTGATACACAGGCCCTAATGGAGCGAGATGTTTCATTATTTCCTCCCTTGCTGCAAAAGCTCCTACAGGTAAACCTCCTCCTATAACTTTCCCAAAAGTTACAATATCTGCCACAACTCCTGTGAGTTCTTGTGCGCCCCCTTTAGCAAGCCTAAACCCTGTCATTACCTCATCAAAGATGAGTAAGGTATCGTTTGCTGTGCACAACTGTCGTAAGCCTTCTAAAAACCCTTCTAAAGGGGGTATACAACCCATATTACCTGCTATAGGCTCTATAATTATTGCAGCAATCTCATTAGAATTTGCTTTAAAAAGGGCTTCTACACTTTCTAGGCTATTATAATCTGCTAGCAATGTATCTTGTGCTGTACCCTGAGTCACACCAGGGCTATTAGGTGTACCAAAAGTGCTTGCTCCACTTCCTGCTTGTATTAAGAAAGAATCTGAATGACCGTGATAACAGCCTGCAAACTTGATAATTTTATCTCTCTTTGTATAACCGCGCGCAAGACGTATTGCACTCATGCAAGCCTCAGTACCACTGTTTACAAAACGTATTTTATCTATTCCCGGCACCATAGAAACCGCTAGCTGTGCTATTTCTGTTTCTATCTCTGTAGGCATCCCAAAGGAAGTCCCTTTTTGTGCCTTATCGATTACCGCATTAACAACAGGAGGGTATGCGTGTCCTAAAATCATAGGGCCCCAAGAATTAATATAATCTATTAAAGTATTCCCATCCTCATCATAGAGGTAGGCTCCTTTTGCTTCCTTTACAAAAATAGGATCTCCACCTACCGCTTTAAAGGCTCTTACAGGGCTGTTTACACCCCCTGGTATTACCTTCTGTGCCTCAGTAAAAAGGGCACTACTTCTCTTGTATATCATTGTTTAATAACCATCGTCATAAGGTTGTACAAATAAAACTTGACCTGGGTAGATATCGTTTATCTCTAACCCATTTATTTTTTTAAGCTCCTTTACACTTATTTTATATTTTTTAGAAAGACGGTATAAGGTTTCACCTGGCTGTACTGTATGTTGGTTTTTCTTATCCAACACCTTTTTGTAATCTTTCTTACGTTTTCCAAGTACTTCGCCATCGTAACGATATAGTTTATACTTCTCAATAATACGTATTAACTTATCTGGGTATTTTTTGTCTGTTGCATACCCTGCTGCTTTAAGTCCTTTTGCCCAAGATTTATAATCATCCTTACTTAATTTAAACAGACTTGCATAGCGACCTCTATTTGTTAAGAATAACGAGTGATCTCTATAAGAAAACTTAGGTAAGCTATATTTTCTAAAACACTCTCCCTTTTCATCATCATCATGATACACTACAGCACCCTTCCAATCGTGACATTTAATTCCAAAATGATTGTTTGCTTTTTTAACCAACACTCCATTTCCTGCACCAGATTCTAGAACTCCTTGTGCTAGTGTGATACTAGCAGGAATACCAAACTGCTTCATTTCTTCTTGTGCAATTTCTGCATACTCTTGCACATAAGCATCTACATTATCTGTAGGAACAGGGTTCACTACTTTAGTCTCTTCCTCTGGTTCTTCTATAGGATTCTCTATAGCTACTTCCTTCGGTGTTTCAACAGGGGTTTCTTTAGGAGTATCCACAGTATCCACAGTATTCGCTGGGCGAGTTTCGTGCGTACTTGGCAATCTCTTAGTTCCTCCACAACTTGCGAGCGTAATAGATAGTAAGGCTATAAAAGCTAGACGTATATTCATTATTTCTGTTGTATTATGGGCAAGCCCTTCTGTAATAATTTTTGATTCATTCCTTGGATACCTTGAAGGCCTCCTGTATGGATTGCTAAAATACGAGATTTTGGTGAAAAATACCCTTTGCTTATCAGGTCTAAAACACCATATATCATCTTTCCGGTATACACAGGATCTAACTGTATTTTATGTGTTAGATGAAAAGAGTTTATAAATTCTATCAGTGTTTTATCCACTTTAGCATATCCTCCAAAATGATACTCAGAGATTAACTCCCAATTGGTTCTTGAAGTCCATTTTTTAATTTCTTCTTCTAAGAAATCCCCTTTTAATGCAGGAAACCCCACTATCTTTTGATTCTCTCTAGAAGATTCTATAATCCCGCTTATCGTACCCCCTGTTCCTACAGGGCAGCACACATAATCAAAAGTGAACCCTTTTTCATCTAAAATCTCTTTACATCCTTTTATTGCAAGGTCATTAGTACCTCCCTCTGGCAGGACATAAGCATTAGGATATTTCTCACCTAATTTTTCTAAAAAAGCTGAGGTTTCTTTTTCTTTATAATTACTCCTAGACACAAACTCTAATTGCATTCCGCATTCTACTGCTTTGGAAAGCGTTGGGTTTTGAGAAAGTGTTTTTTCAAGATTACCTCCTAGCTCTTCTCCTCTAATAACTCCTACAGTATGCATTCCTTCTAATTTACCCGCAATAGCAGTAGCAGCAATATGGTTAGAGTACGCCCCTCCAAAAGTAAGAAGGGTTTTGTAAGCATTCGCTTTCGCGAAAGCAATATTATGCGTTAGCTTTCTAAACTTATTTCCTTGTATCTGAGGATGCACAAGGTCTTCTCTTTGTATGCATAATTTTATATCGCTATGAAGGTTAATTTCTTGAATCAAAGGAAGTATGATATCGCTATAATGCAGTTAGAGAGTTATAAGAATTTCACAAAGCTCCAAAGCTTTTTCTTTTTAAGATAGTTAAGATTACCTTCATTTTTATAAGCTTCTCGTTCAAAAGAAATATTACGGTATGCAGTGTATGCTTCTTTGTATTTAATCAAGCCAATAAGAAATTCTATTCCATAGATGATAAAAAAAGGCAGTATTAGCAATTCTAACTGCTGTCTTAAGTGTATGCGTTCGTGATTAATAAATACAACATCTTCTTTAAGCTCTTTATTTTTCATCACAATAAAAGGCCACAAAGTAATCCCCACAAATCGTTTCCGGAGCAAGTATTTATTTACTATTAAAAGCATAGATTAAATGTAATTTATTATTAAACAGTCAGTAACTTAAACAACCTTATTTTATTTACGAAGTTGTCAACACCTACATAACACCAACTATTGCGCCAGTCTTACTATCTTTGTAATTCTATGAGTTATCAAAGAAAACATATTCCTATTGAAGAGGGTGATTACTACCTCACTCCAGAAGGTTACAAATGCTTTACAGAACAGTATCATCTTAAAAGAGGGCATTGTTGCGAGAGCGGCTGTAGACATTGCCCTTATGGATTTGATAAAAAAACAGGTAAGAAAAACTCGTAAAGAGTTACCCCCACCCATCTTAAGCACTGTAAACCTTAACAGTTACAAAGGTTATTTGGTATAATAATTGATTATTACAAATAAGCCTTAAGGTGCTTATAGCCTATCTTTTGAGGCTCTTAAAAAAACAAAACTATGAAAGCATTAAAACTTTTACCATTGCTAGGAGTATTCTTGATTCTAGCTTCTTGCAGCACGGTGCGTGTAGCATCAGACTATGACCAAAACGTTAATTTTAATGAATACAAAACCTATGCTTTTTACAAACCTGGTATAGACGAAGCAGCTATTTCTGACCTTGATAAAAAGCGTATCCTAAGAGCTATTGATGCAGAAATGAGTTCAAAAGGATTTACAAAATCTAAAAATCCAGCTATCCTAATTAGCATTTTCACAAAAGCTCAGGAGCGTGTAAGCGTGTATCAAAACAATTTTGGGTATGGAGGTTTTGGGTACGGAGGATTCGGAAGGTTCGGGTATGGTGGTTTTGGATATAACGGTTTTGGCAATAATGCATACACTAGAACAGAAGGGACGCTATATATAGACATTATAGATAAAAGCAACAAACAGCTTATATGGCAAGGACTAGGAACTGCGCCTTTAACTAATAGTAGTGTAGAAAAACGTGAAGCTCGAATACAAAAAATTGTAAACGAAATTATGCAGGTATACCCACCAGAAATTAGTGACAAAAAGTAACTCACCCATAAAAAAGCATAAAAAAAAAGCCTTAATCGAAAGATTAAGGCTTTACTAATTAGTTACGGTAGCTAAGTTTATTAGATACTTACCTCACTACTAGGCACATCACTTTCTTGGTAGCGATTTACACACGCTGCTATCATTTCCTTAGCTGCTTGCACATCTCCCCAACCGTCTATGTCTACATTTTTATTTTCAAGGTCTTTATAGACTCTGAAAAAATGCTCTATTTCTTTTGTTATGTGTGGGTTTAAATCAGAAAGATCATTAGCATTTCTTGCTATAGGATCAGTTACTGGTACACATATTATTTTTTCATCTGGCCCTTTTTCATCTGCCATATGAAAAACACCAATAGGCTTTACTTCTATTACACATCCAGGAAAAGTAGGCTCCGTTACCAGCACCAACACATCTAATGGATCTCCATCTAGTGCTAATGTTTCTGGCATAAAACCATAATCTGCAGGATACATCATAGATGAATAAAGCATACGGTCATAACGCATTCTTTTTAATTTAAAATCGTACTCATACTTGTTACGACTCCCTCTAGGGATTTCTACAAGTACATCAAATGTTGTTACTTTATCTGCTGTCATCTTAATAATTAATAGGGACTAAACTCTTTTACTTTTTACCTTCTCAAACCTTACTAATAGCAAAACGAGAAGATATTACGCTCTTAAAATAATCTAAAAATATTTCATTTTTAAGGGTATGCAAAAATACGTCCAAATCCCAATTTGCACAAGCAAAACCTCGTTAAGTTTAAAATAGAAAAATCACACTTATTCTATCTTGATACGCATTCCTGCGGTATTTCCAGAAAATTCTGGAGCATACATACTCTGCATCGTACTAATCCCATTAGAAAAAGAGCCCTTATTATTTATCCTCAAATCATACTCTATCACATACGTACCTTGCGGCAATACATCAAAAAAGAAATGAGTAGCTACATCACGAGTGCTTTGATAATAAGAAATACCATCTTGATAGACATGCTTAGACAACACCTCTAAAGGCTCTAGGCCACTCGCTCTCATATCTTTAAGATGTACAAACTCCATATCGCTCTTCGTATTGATGGTAAGTTGCACACGTAATGTCTGACCTAAGTTTAATACTGTATTAGGAGTTACTTCCTCTAGTTTTGCAGTAGCATCTTGCTCATTTACTAGAAATATTTTTTTACTAAGATTAAGAATTTGTTCTTCTCCTTTTTCAATTTTATCCAAATCTTCAAAATACTGCCAGTACATCCCTCCATAGCCCGCAGTTGTTCCTGTATTTTTAACAGTTACTCGTGCGACATCTTTTGTAACCTCATCTGCAGACCAAGTTGCTTTTAAATATCCTGTTCCTACTTCTCGAGGAGCATTTGTTATCTTTTTTTGCTCCTTGGGATTCTCCATAGTAAAATGCACACTATCATCCAATGTCACAAAATGAGATCCAGACATAAGCAAGGCATAGGTAGCCGCAGCTGTTGCCTTAGTAGTCCCCCAATCGCTTGTACGTTTTTGTTGCAATAACCATATTTTAAGCTCTTCTATTGTTTTTTGATCATCTAGCACCTCATCAAATGCTTCTATTATAAGAGCCTGCGTTTCTATAGGGGCTTGATACCAATACCACCCAGATTGATTATTTTTCCAATACATTCCATTAATCTCAGATTGCACTGCAGATTCTTTAAGACCTCTCAAAATAGTTTTAGCCATATCACTATTACCACTTCTTTTATTAATTAAAGTGAGTAAGCCTTTTTCATACACCGTTTTATCTAACCAATTGTTGTTATAATACTTCAAGGTTTTCTCTGCAATTTCTTTCGCTTTAAAGCGCAAAGGATATTCATCCTCAAAAAAGCTACGCGCATATAAAAAGTGAATATTGGATCTCCTCTTATAAAAATTCTCTTCCTTACCTCCGTGCTTAACATAGATAGCCAACTCTTGTTCTATCTCTTTATCTAGAAAGTGAATTGCCTTTTTCAATAAATTATCTGTATCAGTTGTAATTCCTAAACGTTGCATATGCCCAAAGCCTGCTACGATATGTATAGAAATATAAAAGTTAGATTTTCCTCCAGAAAACCACGGGAACCCACCGTCTAAATTCTGAATTTGCTCTAATTTTTCAAGCGCATTCGCTTTCGCGAAAGCATTTTTTTCTAAATCAAAAAGGAGACCGAGGCGTTTTTTACGTTCGGTTTCTGATTGGGCTTCTCGCAACCAAGGAGTCTCTGCTATAAGAATATTCTTAAGCTCTTCATTTTTTTCTAAAGCACTTGTGAGTGTCCCATCTCCTTTCCATTGTGTAAACACCTCTTTAATTTTTGGATTGCTATTAATTACTTTTTCTGAAAGACTGTTTGCATACAATCTAGAAAAGGTTTGCTCTGCACATTCGTGTGGAAACTCCATTAAATAAGGCAATGATTGTAATGCATACCAAGATGGGTTTGCCGTATACTCAAAAGCAAATTGCTGATGCTTTAAAGTTGTAGACGTATTTTCTAACAAATGTATCATTGTCACTTCTTTCTCCTGCCCTGCTCTTACTAGAAAAGGCACGGACT
>CAZJRA010000057.1:0-7727 GCA_964548335.1 uncultured Flavobacteriaceae bacterium
AACTAATACTGTACGATATAGTACAAGAACCAAAAACGGTGTTAGGTTTAAAACAGGTTTTCTAACGATATCTAGGTTGGCTATAAAGTCATCATTTTCTTTATTAACATTATATTTAGTAAATTAGCACATCCTTTTATATCTAACCTAAAATATAAGATACTAGAGGAAGCATTGGATCTAATTAATTAATAAAAACAACTCATGAAAAAAAGTACATCAAAAAAATTATTTAATTATGGAGCTATGTCTGCTGCTTTACTTGGAACGGCTAGTGTATCTGGACAAATTATGTATACTGACTTAGAGCCTGATGGAATCATTAATGCAGGAGAAGCCATAAATATAGATTTAAATGGTGACGGAATTAATGATTACAGCCCAGGAGTTGTAGATGTAGAAAATGGATTTGGAGCTAATCTATTCACAACACCAGATGTTGACCCTTTTATAAGTGTATTTCCGGGATCTACTGGAAATGGGTTTGTAGGACAACAGATTGAGGCACCAGATACTGCTAATATTGACTTTTATTATTATGTTTCTAACTTAACTAGAGACACACCTATAGGCCCTGATTCTACAATTCAAAGAGATGTAAGAGGATTTTTAAATTTTTACAGTTGTGCGTATACTAACAGTCAGTTTTGTAATAATGTAACTGATGGTTTTATAGGTCTAGCATTAAATTTAGAAGGAGCTACTCACTATGGATGGATGAGAGTAGATATTACTAGAGATGCTAGCTTTTTTGTCATAAAGGATTTTGCTATTGAAGCTACTCCAGATACCGAAATATTAGCTGGTGAAGGTCAAGTATTATCTCTTAGTGATAACACTATAGAAGGTTTAACTTCTTTTGTAGCAAATAATGCTTTAACAATTAGTGCAGTAAACCCGCTACAAAAAGTAACTATTAATAGCCTAAATGGTCAAGAAGTAATTTCTAGAGAATTAAGAAACACTACAGAAACTATAGATATTAACGCATTAAGTACTGGTGTATATATTGCATCTATACAATCAGAAGGAATTACTACTGCTATTAAATTTGTAAGATAATTATAGCCTTAAAATAATATCTTTTCAAAAGAGGTTATCATCATAAATGATAACCTCTTTTTTATTGCTTATTAGCTAACTGTCCACAAGCAGCATCAATATCTTTACCTCGAGAACGACGTACCGTTACCGTAACTCCATTACTTTCTAAAGCACGAACATACGCATTAATTGCTTCTGGAGATGCTTGCTGAAATTGACCGTCATCTATAGGATTATACTCAATGATATTTACTTTACTAGGTACTGCTTTGCAAAATGAAAGTAACGCATCTATATCTTCCTTACGGTCATTAATCCCATCCCAAACCACGTATTCATAGGTAATCCTTTTACTTGTTTTTGCATACCAATACTGCAATGCTTCTTTAAGCTCTATGAGTGGCATTTGCTCATTAAAAGGCATTATCTCTGTACGTACTTCATCCAATGCTGAGTGTAAAGAAACAGCTAAGTTAAATCGCACTTCTTCATCTGCCATTTTTTTAATAATCTTAGGCACTCCAGAAGTAGACACTGTAATTCTTTTAGGAGACATCCCTAAACCTTCTGGAGATGTAATTATATCTATAGCCTTGAGTACATTATTATAGTTCATAAGAGGCTCTCCCATTCCCATAAACACAATGTTAGAAAGAGGCTTATTATGATATAATTTACTTTGCTGATCTATTACTACAACCTGATCTACAATTTCATCTGGGTTAAGGTTTCGCATTCTTTTAAGACGCGCTGTAGCACAAAATTTACAATTAAGACTACACCCCACCTGTGACGATACACAAGCAGTGGTTCTCGTATTAGTAGGTATTAATACCGACTCTACTGTAAGCCCATCGTGTAATTTTACTGCATTTTTAATAGTACCATCTACACTGCGCTGCATCTGATCTACTTTGATATGATTTATAACAAAATGCTCATCCAATAAGGCTCTGGTGTCTTTGGAGAGGTTGGTCATGTCAGAAAATACATGCGCACCCTTTTGCCATAGCCATTCGTATACTTGATTTCCTCTAAAAGCTTTATCATCTTGATCCACAAAAAACTGGCGTAGTTCTTCTTTGGTAAGTTTTCGTATGTCTTTTTTTGTAAGCTTCACAATGCAAAGTTAGGGTTTTACTACGTACGCTTTCGCGAAAGCGCTTCTGAAAATAATTAAAATAAAAAAGCCTAGATATACTACTACCTAGGCTCTGTCTATTATAAGAGATGTTATCATTAAATGATTAACATCGCATCTCCATAAGAGTAAAAGTTATATTTTTCTTTTACCGCTTCCGCATAAGCTCTTTTCATAAAATCATGTCCTGCAAAAGCAGATACCATCATTAATAAAGTAGACTTAGGCGTATGGAAATTTGTAATCATACAATTTGCAATACTAAAATCATACGGAGGGAAAATAAATTTATTAGTCCATCCTCCAAACTCGTTAAGAGTATTTGAACTAGAGACAGCACTCTCCATTGCTCTCATTACCGTAGTTCCTACCGCACAAATACGACGTTTTTCTTCTAACGCATTATTTATAACCTCTGTAGCTTCTTTGTATATATATGCTTCTTCACTATCCATTTTATGCTTAGAAAGGTCTTCTACCTCTACGGCACTAAAAGTACCCAAACCTACGTGTAAAGTTACCTCAGCAAAATTCACTCCTTTAATTTCTAAACGCTTAAGCAAGTGTTTAGAAAAGTGTAAACCAGCAGTAGGTGCTGCTACAGCTCCTTCTTCTTTTGCGTAAATTGTTTGGTAACGCTCTTCATCTTCTGGCTCTACTTCTCTCTGGATATACTTAGGAAGTGGCGTCTCACCAAGTTCAGTAAGTTTTTTTCTAAAATCCTCGTATGGTCCATCGTATAAAAAACGTAATGTACGCCCTCGTGAAGTAGTGTTATCTATTACCTCAGCCACTAAACTCTCGTCATCTCCAAAATAAAGCTTGTTTCCTATTCTTATTTTTCTAGCTGGATCCACAAGTACATCCCATAAACGAGTTTCTGGATTTAATTCTCTCAAAAGAAACACTTCTATACGCGCACCTGTTTTCTCTTTATTTCCAAAAAGTCTTGCAGGAAAAACCTTTGTATTATTAAGTACCATAACATCTTCTGGCTCAAAATAATCTATAAGATCTTTAAACATCTTGTGTTCTATGGTTTGCTCTTTTCTATTTAGCACCATAAGACGTGACTCGTCACGGTTTTCTGCAGGACGCTCTGCTAGTAATTCATCTGGTAAATCAAAGCTAAAATGTGATAATTTCATTCACTAAGGCTATTAGGTAAGTACTCGTTTTTAATTGAATTGTAAACGATTTACAATTTCAATTTTATAAGGGTGCAAATATACAATCTGGAAACAGGGGTTGTCAAGGATTTAGCCAATTATCTTAGAAGAAAAACCTAAAGCAGAGAGATCCTTCCAAAAGTCTGGGTATGATTTAGAAACTACACCTGCATCTTGCACCTGTAAACTCGTGCATAAGGCTAATGGAGCAAAAGCCATTGCCATACGATGATCGTGATAGGTTGCGATTGCTACACCTTTTTGTAAAGGCGTGTTTTGCGCTTCAAGAAGTAGTGTATCATTAGTTACCTGAATATTTCCTCCTAGTTTTGTGATTTCGGTTTTAAGAGCCTCTAAACGATCTGTTTCTTTAATTTTAAGAGTATGTAAGCCTGTTAAAGTACACCCTACTCCTAGTCCTAGGCAAGTAACTGCAATAGTTTGTGCAATATCTGGGGCATTTGCAAGGTCTAATGTGATACTCTCTGGTCTATTAAATGCTGGTAATAGTGATAACACAAGTGTATGATCTTTAAAACTAGATTGAACACCAAGTTCTCTATATATATCTTGTAAAATAGCATCTCCTTGTAAGCTCTCTTGCTTATAACTAGAGATATTTAATTGAATATTTTTATTTGTACTTGTTGTAGCTAAGAGTGCTACAATGCTATAAAAATAAGAAACACTACTCCAGTCTGATTCTACCGTTACTTCACTTACTATTGGTGTCTGTACAAAAGGCTTAATCCTAATTATTTGACCTTCAAAACTACCTTCTACACCTATCTGATGTACTAATTGAAGCGTCATATTAATATAAGGCACAGATGTTATTTTACCTTCTAAAGTAATTTCGAGTCCTTCCGGTAATGCTCCTCCTATAAGCATAAGTGCAGAAATATACTGACTGCTCACATTTGCTTTAAGAGTAACCTTACTTTTAGTAAGTTTTTTACCATGTATGCGTATGGGTGGATAGCCTTCGTTTTTCTCATATGTAATATCTGCTCCTAGAGATTGCAAAGCTTCTACTAGTATTTTAATAGGTCGCTCGTGCATTCTCTGGCTACCTGTAAGTACTGTTTCCCTACCTTCTTGTATCGAAAAATAAGCTGTAAGAAATCGCATAGCAGTACCTGCGTGATGTATATCTACAACCTCATCGTTAGACTGTAAAGCAGCTTGCATTACCGCTCCATCATCACTATTAGAAGGGTTGTGTATTTGAAAACCTTTAAACAAAGCCTGAAGCATTAAAAGCCTATTGGTCTCACTCTTAGATCCCGTTATCTTTATATTCTTAGCCGTAAGTGTATCTGTATGATGTAATTGAAGAAGCATAATGCTTGTACTATTTTAATTTTGAATTATTGTGATGCCTATCGTGATCACGTTTTGTTTTAATATCTAGCTTTTTATCAAAAGCTTCTTGAAGATCTACTCCTGTTTGATTTGCAAGACATAATACTACAAATAGTACATCTGCAAGCTCTTCTCCTAGATCTTTATTCTTATCACTCTCTTTCTCACTTTGTTCTCCATACCTTCTAGCAATAATACGAGCAACCTCTCCTACTTCTTCCGTAAGCTGTGCCATATTGGTAAGTTCATTAAAGTAACGTACCCCGTGATTTTTAATCCAGTTGTCTACCGTTTCTTGTGCGTTTAATATATTCATAGGTATTACTCTTTATTTTTACTATCAATCACTATAGTGACTGGACCATCATTAATAAGAGAGATCTGCATATCTGCTCCAAAAGTTCCTGTAGGGATAGCTTTATCAAGCTTTCGCGAAAGCGTACTCACAAAATCTTCATACAAAGGAATTGCAATTTCTGGCGGAGCTGCTGCTATAAAAGAAGGTCTATTTCCTTTTTTTGTACTTGCGTATAACGTGAACTGACTTACCACTAATGCTTCTCCTCCTACTTGTTCTAAAGAAAGATTCATCGCTCCTTGATCATCGCTAAAAATGCGCATCCCTTTAATCTTATTAGTAAGCCACTCTATATCTTCTTTAGTATCCAAAACGGTTATTCCTAATAAAATAAGATACCCTTTCTCTATTTGCGCAGTAACCTGCCCATCTATAGAAACGGAAGCCTTAGATACTCTTTGTATAACTACTCTCACACCCTACTCCTGTACATAATTATCTTTACGATAATGCTCCTGCTCACCTTCTAACATTTGCTGATAGCTCTTATATCGAGACCAATGAAGCTCATCATTATCTAAAGCATCTTTAACAGCACATTTAGGCTCTTGAAGATGTAAACAGTTATTAAACTTACATTCGTTTTTTAAAGCAAAGAATTCTGGAAAATAATCTCCTATTTCTTCCCGTTCCATATCTACAATACCAAAACCTTTAATTCCCGGCGTATCAATAATTTTTGCATCGAATTGCAAATCAAACATCTCTGCAAATGTAGTTGTGTGCTGCCCTTGCATATGTTGCTCACTAATTTCCTTAGTCTTAATATCCAATGTAGGCTCTATGGCATTAACAAGTGTAGATTTCCCTACTCCGCTATGCCCTGTAAACATATTTACTTTGCCTGTCATAAGTTCCTTAACTGCTTCTAAGTTTTTTTCTTTTAAAGCAGAAATACCCACGCACTCATATCCTATATCACGGTACAAAGCAGCGAGGTATTTTATCTCCAGGAGCTCTTCTTCATCATAGGTATCTACCTTATTAAAAAGTAAAATAGCTTTAATCCCATAAGCTTCGGCAGTTACTAGAAAACGATCAATAAATGCTGTAAAGGTTGGAGGGTTGTTAAGTGTAACGAGTAAAAATACCTGATCTATATTAGACGCTATGATATGAGTTTGCTTTGAGAGATTAACTGATTTACGAATAATATAATTCTCCCTATCGTGTATTGCGGTTATAACTCCCGTCTCAACATCACTCTTTTTATCTATATCAAAATCTACACGATCTCCTACAGCTACAGGGTTTGTACTCTTAATCCCTTTTATTCTAAACTTCCCTTTGATACGGCAGTCATAATAGACTCCCTCTTCTGTTTTCACAGAATACCAACTTCCTGTAGATTTATATACAGTACCTATCATAAAAGGAAGTTTAAAATAATCATAAAAGTACTCTCGTTATATATCTTGCTGATGATTTATAGACTCTTGGTGCACAGCCTTAAACATTTTTAAGATAAATTCTTCGCTTAAGTTTTTCTCTTTTCCTTCAAGGATCATCTTACCTAAAATCTCATTCCAACGTTTTGTTTGTAAAATAGAAACATTGTTCTCTTTCTTAAGCGTCCCTATATCATCTGCAACTTTCATACGCTTCCCTAGGCTATCTAGCAATTGCTGATCTATTACATTTATTTGAGTACGAAGTGTGTTTAATTTATTAGTATACTCAATTTCACTTCCTTCTTCTTCACGTATCTTAAGATCTTGCATCATTTTTATAAGTGCAGATGGTGTGATTTGTTGTTTTGCATCACTCCACGCATTATCTGGATCGTAATGTGTCTCTACCATAAGACCATCATAATTAAGATCTAATGCAGTCTGACTTAAATCTTGAATAATATCACGACGTCCTGCAATATGTGATGGATCTAGAATTAAAGGTAAATCAGGAAATTTATTTTGTAAATCTACTGCAATTTGCCATTCTGGATTATTTCTATAACGTGACTTCTCGTAAGTAGAGAACCCTCTGTGAATCACTCCTAGTTTTGTTGTTCCTGCTGTATAAAAACGCTCTACCGCTCCTAACCATAGTGCTAGGTCTGGGTTTACAGGGTTTTTAATTAATACAGTCTTATCTGTCCCTTTAAGAGCATCTGCAATATCTTGTACGATAAATGGAGATACTGTTGTACGTGCTCCTAACCATAAGATATCTACATCTGCCTCTAGTGCTAACTCTACGTGATGTGGGTTTGCCACCTCTGTAGTTGTAAGCATTCCTGTTTCTTCCTTAACTTTTTTGAGCCATTTTAAACCAAGAGCTCCTACTCCTTCAAAATTTCCTGGGCGCGTTCTAGGCTTCCAAATACCCGCTCTAAAAACGGTAGCATCACTATCTTTAAGCTCGTGAGCTATCTTTAACATTTGTTCCTCTGTCTCTGCGCTACAAGGACCTGCTATTACTAATGGATGATCTAATCCAAATGCATCTAACCAACCTCTAAGTTCTTTTTTATTTTCCATAGTTTCTAGTTTTGACCTTCAAGTAATTATGAGGCCCAATATTAGTTAATTCCTTTTAATATTTCTTTAATATGATTTGTTGTTGCCTTTTCTTTATACACTCCTTCAAATTCTCCTGATTCAATAAGCTTTTTAAATTTTTGCAAATTAGAAATATACTTTTTTAATGT
>CAZJRA010000058.1:0-7681 GCA_964548335.1 uncultured Flavobacteriaceae bacterium
TCATTATTGTACAAAGATACTTGAGAGCCTTTCTAACACCTAGACTATTATTAAAGTATTAACAACTCAGTGTGTTTTTTTAGTAGTAAGCAGTATTTCTTAGAAAATCTTATTTCTTGCTGTTTTCACAAAACAAATCTCATTTTTAGGATGTTTTAATTTTTGATACAGCTTTTGGACTTTATAATGTAGCAAATATGAGCGTAAGTGATATATTTGCAAACACGCTTTCGCGAAAGCGTATTTCTTTGAATTAATGGGGTCGATTTGGTTTTGACAGCGAGATTAACCAAATTGTAAGCACGTCGAGCTATGGGAATAATGCTCGTTAATATCTGTCTCACACTTTTAAACGGCGAGAACAACTACGCCCTAGCTGCATAATCTGAATTATAGTAGGATAATGCCTCGGTCTACAAGGTAGACAAGCAGGAAGTCACTCGAGAGCCTTGGTTTACGGCAATCGATTATGTGGCTTCGTAATAGTAAACCTAGCCGCGATAGGGCTTTGATATCGTAGCGAAACTTAATTAGAGATAAGCTGTGAGTTGGTAGTTTTTGACCGGCAATCAGACGAAAACCTAAACAAAAACTAAACGTGTAGAAAGCAGTTTTGTTACTTGTTTGGACGGCGGTTCGAGTCCGCCCGACTCCACTATAAAATATACCTTCGTACACATTAACAAAAGGTATATGAAAATTCACATTGTCTGAGTACTTATAGTAGGTGAACTTTACCTTTTAAAAACTCAACATGACTAGAAATGAAAAGGCCACTTATACTATAAGCGGCCTTTTTTATTTATTAGATCTTAAACTTTTAGTTACCTCCTAAAGCATCTATTTTAGATTTTACAGCATCTGCACCAGATGCATCTCCTAACTGCTGAAGTACACTATATAATGTTTTTGCTACTGCTATATTACTTGAATCTGTTTCAAGCGCTTTTTCTAAGTACGGTTTAGCATCTTGATATAAGCTAGTACGTTTTGCCTTAAGAGTGTCGTAGCGATTATAATCTGCATTAGAAGTTCCTAACGAGTTCATTTCATCTACAATACTCTTTTCGCTACTTAAAATAAGTGCAGCCATATTTGTATATGCCTTAGTATATGTAGGGTCTATTTTTATAGCTTTATCATAATACTCTCTAGCTTTTTCTTTATTCCCTAATTGATCTTCACTTACTCCTACATTAAATGTTAATTCTGCATTATTAGCATCTTGAGCTAGTAACTTCTCTACTACTTCTTTATACTTGTCTGTCTTTCCATCTTTTAAATAGATTTGAGATTTAGAAAGTAATAGTTTTGAGTTATTAGGGTCTTTTGCGATAGCTTTATCTATAAGGGTAAGGGCTTTTTGATTCTCCCCTTCGTTAGAATAAATAGATATAAGGTAGTTTATGATCGTTTCTTCACGAGATTCTGTCAATTCTTGAGTAGGGTTTATATACTCCTTAGATAACACACGTGCATCACGCTCACCTTTGCTTGAAAATTCTTTTCTCTCCCCAGTCTTAGCACTTACGGCATAAAATGCATCTTTTTGCCCAGTATATCCTTCATCATGTAACTGCTGCAAAAACATACTAGCTTTTGGATAGTTTTTAGCATTTAAATAATTAGAAGCTGCAAAAAATAAATAATCTTTATTATTACTATACGTATAGGCATCAGATAATTTACCTGCTGCTGATTCAAATCTATTGTTATCCTGATCTTCTACAGCACTGTTTATGATAGATCCAACAACACTATAAATCCCATTATCTGCTTCTGAAGACAAACTAGTGCCTTTAAGCATTGTAAAAGTCTCGGCAGCCATCTTAAGCTCTTCTATATTTTTATTATCTGAACCTAAAAATGCTTTTGCCTTTAATAATAAAAACTTTTGCTTGGTTTTTGAGTCCATAGAAGAAACTAAGCCTTCTGCAGCTGTTACTAGTGTTTTAGCCTCTGTATATTGTCCAGACTTAACAGCTTTGTCAAGTGCTTTTACTTCTTTCTTTTGCGCAAAGCTTATTGTTGTTACAGCTAGTGCGGCAATCATTAACATTCTAGTCTTCATAATCTAATTTTAGTGTTTTAAAAGGGTTTAAATTTAATTGTGATTAATTCAAACCCCGTTTTTTCTATTCCTCTTCGTTAGAAGCAGGCTCTTGTGAGGTTTGGTTTTCTATATTCATAGCTGCTTCTTCGTCATCTATTTCGTCTTCATCGTGCTTTACTTTCGCGACAGCGGCTATAGAATCATTTCCTTTAAGGTTTATAAGGCGAACACCCTGTGTAGCTCTACCCATAACTCTTAAACTTGCAACTTCCATACGAATGGCAATTCCTGATTTATTAATAATCATCAAATCATCATCATCTGTCACATTCTTAATAGATACTAGTTGTCCCGTTTTTTCTGTTACAGAAATGGTTTTTACACCTTTTCCACCACGGTTTGTGATTCTGTAATCATCAAGATTACTACGCTTACCATATCCTTTTTCTGAAACCACAAGAATATTACTCTCTGTATCGCTTACAGATACCATCCCTACGACTTCATCATTATCATTAGCAAGAGTTATGCCACGAACACCAGAAGCGTTTCTTCCCATAGGTCTCGTCTTGCTTTCTTCAAAACGAATTGCCTTTCCAGATTTAACTGCTAGCATTACTTGGCTATTACCATTAGTAAGTTTTGCAGATAGTAACTCATCTCCTTCTTTAATGGTGATTGCATTAATACCATTTGTACGAGGGCGTGAGTATTGCTCTAAAGAAGTCTTCTTAACTTGACCCTTTTTGGTAGCCATAATAATGTATTGACTATTTATGTACTCTTCATCTTTAAGATCATTAGTACACACAAAAGCTTTTACTTTATCATCTGGTTCAATATTAATAAGGTTTTGAATCGCTCTTCCCTTAGATGTTTTACTTCCTTCTGGAATTTCAAATACACGCATCCAGAAACATTTCCCTTTTTGTGTAAAGAATAACATATACTGGTGGTTTGTACCTACAAACAAGTAATCTAAGAAATCCTCATTACGCGTCTTAGAAGCTTTTTGTCCTACTCCTCCTCTATTTTGAGTTTTGTACTCCGTAAGAGATGTTCTCTTAATATATCCCGCATGAGATATGGTAATAACTACTTTCTCATCTGGGATAAGATCTGTAATACTTACATCTCCTCCAGCATACTCTATTACAGAACGGCGCTCATCTCCATATTTTGATTTTACTTCTAAAAGTTCCTCCTTAATAATACTCATACGACGTTCTTTATTTGCAAGAATGTCTTTTAAGTCTTTTATAGTTTCCATAATGGCATCATACTCAGCACGCAATTTATCTTGCTCCAGTCCTGTAAGTTGACGCAATCTCATTTCTACAATTGCCTTTGCTTGTATCTCAGAAAGCTTAAATCGTTTTATAAGATTTGCTCTTGCTTCATCTGCATTTGCACTAGCGCGTATAATAGCAATTACCTCGTCTATATTATCTGATGCTATAATAAGCCCTTCTAATATGTGAGCTCTGTCCTCTGCCTTTTTAAGTTCAAATTGAGTACGACGCACCACTACTTCGTGACGGTGGTCTACAAAATGATGAATCATATCTTTAAGATTCAACATCTCTGGACGTCCTTTAACTAAGGCTATATTGTTTACACTAAAAGAAGATTGTAATGCGGTATACTTGTATAATGTGTTTAATACAATGTTAGGAATCGCATCTCTTTTTAATACATATACAATACGCATTCCGTTACGGTCAGACTCATCACGTATAGCAGATATTCCCTCTATCTTCTTATCGTTAATCATATCTGCCGTTTTCTTAATCATGTCGGCTTTATTAACTTGATATGGGATTTCATCTACAATAATGCATTCACGACCCTTTACATCTTCAAACTTTGTTCTCGCTCGCATTACGATACGCCCTCTACCTGTTTTAAAGGCTTCACGCACACCATCATATCCATAAATAGTACCACCGGTAGGAAAATCTGGAGCTTTAATATGCTCCATAAGTTCTTCTATCTCGATATCATTATTATCTATATAAGCAACGGTACCGTCTACAACTTCACTTAAATTATGTGGAGGCATATTAGTTGCCATACCTACAGCAATACCCGAAGCTCCATTAATAAGCAAACCTGGTACTCTAGTAGGTAATACAGTAGGCTCTTTAAGGGTGTCATCAAAGTTAAGTTGATGATCTACCGTATCCTTTTCTATATCTGCAAGCATATCTTCTGACATCTTGCGCATTCTTGCTTCTGTATAACGCATAGCTGCGGGGCTATCTCCATCTACAGATCCAAAGTTACCTTGCCCATCAATAAGCATATAACGCAAGCTCCACTCTTGAGCCATACGTACCATAGCATCATATACAGAGGTATCACCGTGTGGGTGATACTTTCCTAATACTTCTCCTACAATTCTTGCACTTTTTTTATGTGCCCCACTAGCCCGTATACCTAACTCGTGCATTCCATAAAGAACACGCCTGTGCACTGGCTTAAGACCGTCTCTAACGTCTGGCAACGCTCGTGACACAATAACCGACATCGAGTAATCGATGTAGGCTGATTTCATTTCATCTTCAATATTAATAGGAATTAATTTTTCTCCTGAAGCCATAAAAATTTAGTCTTTACTTAATATAAATTACTAACTAGCAATGTAGCGATTTTGATAATTTTATAACAGTTTTTGCTTCCGCGAAAGCATCTTTTTTATTAACAATATTTGACTCTAATTTTTAATAACTAGAGTGTACTATTCTTGTTCAATTGTTAGTTATTTGTCACTTTAGCTACTAAGAGTAAACAGCGGAATAGTATTTAGAACTTTTATCCGTAAATTTACCTAACACCTAAGCAAATAGCGTTATGGATGACAATTTTTCACCTAGAGTAAAAGATGTAATAACTTATAGCAAAGAAGAGGCCTTGCGGTTAGGTCACGACTTTATAGGTACTGAACACCTATTATTAGGTCTACTGAGAGATGGCAGTGGGAAAGCTATTAATATTCTAGATTCTTTAAATATAGATCTTGAACATTTAAGACGAAAAGTAGAGATTTTAAATCCTGCTAACCCTAATTTAGGACATCAAGGAAATGACAAGAAAAATCTACATCTAACACGACAAGCAGAACGTGCTCTTAAGACTACTTTTCTAGAAGCAAAGCTTTTTCAGAGTTCTTCTATAAATACAGCTCATTTGTTATTATGCGTGTTACGCAATGAAAACGACCCAACTACAAAACTCCTTAATAAACTTAAGGTAGATTATGATAATGTAAAAGACCAATTTAAGCATATGATGTCACACGAAGATGAAGACTATATAGAACCTATTAAAGCAGAATCTTTTAACGAAGAGCCTGAAGAAGATAACTCTAAGGAAAACCCTTTTAACTCTCCTTCTTCTGGAGGAAAGACCAATAAAAAGAGTAAAACTCCTGTATTAGACAACTTTGGAAGAGACCTAACTGCTATGGCAGATGAAGGGAAATTAGATCCTGTTGTAGGAAGAGCCAAAGAGATAGAGAGAGTTTCACAAATATTGAGTAGAAGAAAGAAAAACAACCCGCTTCTTATAGGAGAACCTGGAGTAGGTAAATCTGCAATTGCAGAAGGGCTTGCCTTACGTATTGTGCAACGCAAAGTATCTCGTATTCTTTTTGAAAAAAGGGTAATTACCCTAGATTTAGCTAGTTTAGTTGCAGGTACAAAGTATAGAGGGCAGTTTGAAGAGCGAATGAAGGCTGTGATGAATGAGTTAGAAAAGAATGATGATATCATCCTTTTTATTGATGAGATTCATACAATTGTAGGTGCAGGAGGCGCAGCAGGGTCTTTAGATGCTTCTAATATGTTTAAACCTGCACTCGCTCGAGGCGAAATACAATGTGTAGGAGCTACTACTCTAGACGAATTTAGACAGCATATAGAAAAAGATGGTGCACTAGAACGTCGTTTCCAAAAAGTTATAGTAGAGCCTACTACTGTAGATGAAACTATAGAAATACTGCACAATATAAAAGCAAAATACGAAGATCATCATAATGTTATCTATACAGATGATGCTATTGAGGCTTGTGTGAAGCTTACCAACAGGTATATGACAGACCGTTTCTTACCTGACAAAGCCATTGATGCTTTAGATGAGGCTGGCTCTCGTATACACATCACTAATATAGAGGTTCCTAAAAAGATATTAGACCTAGAAAGACAACTAGAAGATGTAAGAGCACTTAAAACGGTTGTGGTTAAGAAACAAAAATATGAAGAGGCAGCAAAGCTACGTGATGATGAAAAAAATATAGAGAAAGAACTTGCTATTGCTCAAGAGAAATGGCAAGAAGACTCAAAACTTCATAAAGAAGAAGTTTCTGAAAGTAATGTGGCAGATGTCGTGAGTATGATGACAGGAATTCCTGTAAACAGAATCGCACAGACAGAAGGTAATAAACTCGCAGAGCTTCCTGAGACTATTAAAGGTAATGTAATAGGACAAGATGAAGCCGTTGCAAAAGTAGCCAAAGCAATACAACGTAATCGCGCAGGACTTAAAGACCCTAATAAACCTATAGGCTCTTTTATCTTTTTAGGACAAACAGGAGTTGGAAAAACACAACTTGCTAAAGTATTATCAAGAGAATTGTTTGATAATGAAGATTCGCTTATACGTATTGATATGAGTGAGTATATGGAAAAGTTTGCTATTTCTCGATTAGTGGGAGCACCTCCAGGATATGTAGGTTATGAAGAAGGAGGACAACTTACCGAAAAAGTGAGAAGAAAACCGTACTCAGTAGTACTTCTAGATGAAATAGAAAAAGCGCATCCAGATGTCTTTAATATGTTATTACAAGTATTAGATGATGGTTTCCTTACAGACTCACTAGGTCGTAAGATAGATTTTAGAAATACCATTATTATAATGACTTCTAATATTGGAGCAAGAAAGCTTAAAGAATTTGGTCAAGGTGTTGGTTTTGGCACTTCTTCTAGAAAAACACAAGAAGAAGACAATGCAAAAAGTGTAATTCAAAATGCTTTGAAAAAAGCATTTGCACCGGAATTCTTAAACCGTATAGATGATGTGGTTGTATTTAACGCGTTAGAAAGAGAACATATCCATCAAATTATAGATATCGAACTTGTAAAGCTATATAAACGTGTTAAAGGACTTGGTTATGACCTTAGTCTTACTGAAGAAGCTAAAGATTATATTAGCGACAAAGGTTTTGACAAAGACTATGGAGCAAGACCGCTTAAGAGAGCCATACAGAAATATATAGAAGATGCCCTAGCCGAAGAAATAATTTCTTCTAAACTAGAAGAAGGAGATTCTATAAAAATGGATTTGAATAAAGACTCAAACGAGCTTGTTATTTCTATTGAAAAAGGAACTGCTACTCAGCCGGAATAAGATTTTATATTCCATAATAAATAGAAAATGGCATACTATACAGTATGCCATTTTTTTGTTCACTACATAGAGATTAAACCTTTTCAACCTGTTGAAATTCTATTTACATAAAATTTTAGCTACTGTCATTTTTTAGTCAAGAAGGATATAGTTATAGTTACTTAATAATAAGTTTTGTTGTTTCTGATAATATATCATTAGATACTTGAAACAGGTATACAC
>CAZJRA010000059.1:0-7665 GCA_964548335.1 uncultured Flavobacteriaceae bacterium
ACCCAAAAATACGCATTATAAAAGGATATATGAAGTGAGAGTGTAGAATGCTTGAATTTATGGCTTAAAAGCGAACAGATAACGCTCTATATACAGAAGAAAACAAGTATTACTAACCTAAGTATAAATGTTAAGATAACATCTCTATAAATCTAGAGTTCATGTTTAAATTTGATATTTTAATTTCTTGACTATTAGTAGGTAACAAATTTTCAATTTTTTGAGGCCACTCAATAAAAATCCAATCTCCATTCTCTAGGTATTGGTCAAAACCAATATCTAGAATCTCTTCTTCTTCTTCAATTCTATAACAATCAAAGTGGTATAGCAGCGTGTTTTGAGTGCCTAAGTATTCATTTACAATAGAAAATGTAGGGCTAGTGACAGGGTCTGATACGCCTAATGCTTTACAAAGGGCTTTAATGAGTGTTGTCTTGCCATTTCCCATCTCTCCATAAAACAATAAGACCTTACTCTTGCTTTCTGCAATGATTTGCTTTGCTACCTCATCTAGCTGAGATAAAGTATAGGTTGTTTTCATAAAAGGAGTCTTTAAGAATGGTTTAAAATATAAAACGCTATTATCTAGGTTCTAACACAGCAAAAGGGATAATCATTTCTTCTAATGAGACACCGCCGTGTTGGTAGGTATTTCTGTAGTAACTTACATAATGATTGTAATTATTAGGATATGCAAAGAAGTAGTCACTGCGCGCAAAAACAAATAAACTACTCATGTTTATAGTAGGTAGGTGTACTGTACGAGGGTCTTTAGCTGCTAAAACTTCTTTTTTCTCATAGGTAAGGCTTCTTCCTGTTTTGTATCTTAAATTAAGACTTGTGTTTTTATCTCCTATAATCTTAGATGGGTTTTTAACATTAATGGTACCGTGATCTGTTGTTATTACTAGTGTCATTCCTAGGTCCTTGGCTTGTTGTATCATATCCAATAAAGGCGAATTTTTAAACCAACTCTCTGTAAGTGAACGATAAGATTTGTCATTGCTAGCAAGTTCTTTAATTACTTCCATCTCTGTCTTGGCATGAGAAAGCATATCTACAAAGTTATATACAACTACCGTAAGGTCGTTCTCCTTTTGAGAATTAAAATTATCTGCTAGTTTCTTACCATTACGAAGGTTTGTAATCTTATGGTACTCCCATTTTTTATTAAGATGTAATCTTTTTAATTGATGCTCTAGAAATTCTGCTTCGTGCATATTCTTCCCGCCTTCATCAGTATCATCGAGCCATAAATCAGGGTGTCTTTTTTTCATCTCACTAGGCATTAAGCCTGAGAAAATAGCATTTCGAGCATACTGTGTTGCGGTAGGGAGAATACTGTAGTAAGTCTCTTCTATAGTTTTTTTATAATATGAGTTCAAATGGGGTTCAAAGGCTTTCCATTGGTCATACCTCAAGTTGTCTACAACTACAAATAATACTTTTTTGTCTTCCTGTAATAAGGGAGCTACCTTTTCTTTAAATAAATTATGTGACATTGTGGGTGCACCGTGTCCTTCAAACCAGTCTGGGTAATTCTTGTCTATAAATTTGCAAAATTGTTGATTTGCTTCATTCTTTTGAGATTCTAAAATCTCAAACATACTAGAGTCCTCTAAGTTCTCAAGCTCCAGTTCCCAATATATAAGTTTCTTGTATAGTTCTGCCCATTCTTCATAGGTGTTGATCATCGCCATATCCATAGCAATTTTTCTAAACTCTTGTTGATACGTTGATGTAGTCTTTTGAGATACTAAACGACTGTTGTCGAGTATTTTCTTTAGACTTAAGAGTATTTGATTAGGGTTTACAGGCTTAATCAGGTAATCTGCTATTTTAGACCCTATGGCTTCCTCCATAATATACTCTTCCTCACTCTTAGTGATCATAACTACAGGAACACTCTCTCGCTTATTTTTAATCTCATTAAGTGTTTCTAACCCACTTAAACCGGGCATATTCTCATCTAGAAATACGATGTCAAAATTTCTTTCTTCTATAATATCAATCGCTTCAGAACCGCTGTTGCAAGTAGTAACTGTATAATTTTTCTTTTCTAGAAAAAGGATGTGTGGTTTGAGCATGTCTATCTCGTCATCTACCCATAAAATCTGTATGTTACTCATAAAAATGTTCTTTATTGTTGATTTAAATATCCCTATTGTAAAAATAACAGGATACTTAATTTAATAGCGCTAATAATATTAGTTAAAGAATCTGAATTGATTAGTAGTGTATTTGTTTTAAATCCTTTTCTACTTATTTACGTGACCAAGCACCGTTCCAAAGTTACAATTATTAACGACCCTATTTATGGTTTTATTACCATTCCTAACGGAGTTATTTTTAACTTAATACAACATCCTTATTTTCAAAGATTACGACGTATAAGCCAGATGGGCTTATCTTATCTAGTGTACCCTGGAGCTCATCATACCCGTTTTCATCATGCCTTAGGGTGTTTGCACATTATGCAAAAAGCAATGGAAACGCTTGCAAATAAAGGGGTAGTCGTATCTAAAGAAGAAGTAGAAGGGGTGTGTATAGCTATATTACTACATGACATTGGGCACGGTCCTTTTTCTCATGCGATGGAGCAAAGTATTGTAGAAGGTGTGCATCATGAAGAAATTTCATTGGCATTTATGGAGCATTTAAACGCAGAGTTTGATGGAGGTTTAACACTTGCTATACAAATTTTTAAAGGCACTTACCATAGACAGTTCTTAAATCAATTAGTTTCTAGTCAACTAGATATGGATCGTACAGACTACCTTAAGCGAGACAGTTTTTATACAGGTATGGCAGAGGGTAATATTAATACAGATCGTATTATTTCTATGCTTAATGTAAAAGATGATGATCTTGTAATAGAAGAAAAAGGAGTGTATACGGTAGAGAAGTTTCTAGTAGCTAGAAGACTTATGTACTGGCAAGTATATCTTCATAAAACAGGAGTGGTAGCAGAACAGCTCATAACTCGTGTGTTAAAGAGAGCGAAAGAGTTGTCAGAACAAGGCGTAATCCTTTCCGGAAGTAAAGCTTTAGTTTTTTTCTTAACCCATAAAGTGGGAAAACAAGATTTTAAAGAGTATCTAGATACGTTTGCACAATTGGATGATTACGATATTGTTTCGGCAATGAAGGAGTGGTGTTTTCATGAAGATTTTGTGCTTAGTGAGTTGTCTAAATGTATTATTAATAGAAATTTACTCAAAGTAAAAATAAAAGAGAATGCTTTCGCGAAAGCAAAACTCGAAGAATATAAAACAGCATTAATGGATAAGCATGCTATTTCAAAACATGAAGCTTCCTATTTTGTTTTTGACGGTACGATTTCTAATCAAGCATACAGTTATAAACAAGGGAGTATAAAAATAGCTCTTTCAAATGGAAAGATTGTAGATATAATAAAGGCTAGCGATCATCTTAGTTTAGAATCATTAACAAAAGAAGTAGTTAAAAACTACCTGTGTTATCCCAAAAGCATCGTTTAATTTTTCCTATTTTTGTTTCTCATGAAATTTACAGCAGCTCAAATTGCAGGTATTCTAGAAGGAACGGTAGATGGTAATCCAGAAATCGAAGTTTCTAAGCTTGCAAAAATCGAAGAAGGGAAAGAAGAGTCGTTAACTTTTCTAGCAAACCCTAAATACACTCATTTTATATACTCTACCCAGGCTTCTATCACTATTGTTAATGATGATTTTAGTCCAGAGAGAGAGCTAACCACAACTCTTATAAGAGTGAAAGATGCTTATGCGGCATTTTCAAAATTATTAGAGTACTACAACCAAGTAAAGCTTAATAAGACAGGAGTGGAGCAACCTAGCTTTATCTCTGATAGTGCTACCTATGGCGAGCAAGTTTATTTAGGTGCATTTGCATACCTAGGTGAGAATGTAGTAATAGGAAACAATGTAAAGATTTACCCTAATGTGTATATAGGAGATAATGTAACTATAGGCGATGACTGTGTCATTTTTGCAGGAGTAAAAATCTATTCAGAGACGGTTATAGGAAATATGGTATATATACATAGTGGCGCTATTATAGGAGCAGACGGATTTGGATTTACTCCAAATGAAAAAGGGGAGTATGCGAGGGTTCCTCAAACAGGAAACGTGATAATAGAAGATTATGTAGACGTAGGAGCAGGAACAACGATAGATAGAGCTACTTTAGGTTCTACAGTGATTAAAAAAGGTGTAAAACTAGATAATCAAATACAAATTGCTCATAATGTCGAGATTGGTGAACATACAGCTATTGCAGCTCAAACAGGAATTGCAGGCTCTGCAAAAATTGGGAAGCATTGCCTAATAGGAGGGCAAGTGGGTATAGCAGGTCATATTACAATAGGAAATAAAGTACGTATCCAAGCGCAATCAGGTGTAGGGCGTAATATTAAAGATAATGAAGTGTTACAAGGCTCTCCTTCGTTTGGTTATACAGATTGGAGTAGGTCGTATGTGCATTTTAAGAATTTGCCTGAAATAGTGCAAACAGTTAATCAATTGAAAAAAGAGATAAGCAGATGAGTAAAGCTATCGCAAAGCAAAGAACTATAGCTAATGAAGTTACTCTTAGAGGAGTAGGGTTACATACTGGGGCAGAGGTAACAATGACCTTTAAACCAGCCGAGGCAAATCACGGTTATAAATTTAAAAGAGTAGATATAGAAGGGGGTCCTGTAATTTCAGCAGATGCATCTCTAGTTACAAATACACAAAGAGGGACTAATTTAGAAAAGAACGATGTTTCTATTCAAACTACAGAACACGTGCTAGCAGCTTGTGTAGGATTAGAAATAGATAACTTATTAATTGAATTAAACGCCTCTGAACCTCCTATAATGGATGGATCTTCTAAGTTTTTTGTGGAAGCTCTAGAAAAAGCAGGAATTCAAGAATTAGATGTAGACCGTGATGAATATATCGTAAAAGAGATTATTACATATCAAGATGAAGAGACTGGAAGCGAGATTATCTTAATGCCTTCTGATGAGTATCAAATAACAACAATGGTTGATTTTGGCACGAAAGTCTTAGGTACTCAAAACGCGAGTATTAAGAGTCTTTCTGAGTTTAAAGAAGAAATTTCTGATAGTAGAACCTTTAGTTTTCTACACGAGATTGAAATGCTATTAGAGCACGGTCTTATTAAAGGAGGAGATCTTAATAATGCAATTGTATACGTAGATAAAGAGCTTTCACAAGCTACCATGGATAAATTACGTATCGCTTTTAATAAAGATCATATAGCTGTAAAGCCTAATGGAATATTAGATAATTTAACGCTGCATCATCCTAATGAGGCTGCAAGACATAAATTATTAGATGTTATTGGAGACCTTGCTCTAGTAGGTACTAGAATTAGAGGAAAGATAATTGCTAATAAACCAGGGCATTCTATAAATACACAGTTTGCAAAAAAATTGCAAAAAATCATAAAAAACGAACGACGAAACTACTCTCCAGATGTAGACCTAAATGCTACGCCAGTTAAGGATATCAATCAGATTATGGGGATGTTACCACATCGCCCTCCGTTCTTGCTTGTTGATAAAATATTAGAGCTTACAGAGACAAAGGTCATAGGTATTAAAAATGTAACTATGAATGAACCTTTCTTTGTAGGTCATTTTCCGGGAGCACCTGTAATGCCAGGAGTATTGCAAATAGAGGCAATGGCACAAACAGGAGGTATTCTCGTGTTAAGTACAGTACCCGATCCAGAAAACTACCTTACGTATTTACTTAAAATAGATAAAGTAAGATATAAACAACAAGTTCTTCCAGGAGATACTTTAATCTTTGAATTAGATTTAATGGCTCCTATACGCCGAGGGATTTGTCAAATGAGTGCTAAAGCCTACGCTAATGGAAGAGTTGTTTCAGAAGCAGAGATAATGGCGCAAATAGTAAAAGTTAAGAATAATTAGAATATGAATCAACCACTCGCATACGTCCATCCAGGCGCAAAAATAGCTAAAAACGTAGTGATAGAACCATTTACTACGATTCATAATAATGTAGTTATAGGGGAAGGCAGTTGGATAGGATCTAACGTAACTATTATGGAAGGTGCACGCATAGGAAAAAATGTGAGTATATTCCCTGGAGCAGTTATAAGCGCAGTACCTCAAGATAAAAAATTTAATGATGAAGATACTGTTACTATTATAGGTGATAATACTACGATACGTGAATGTGTTACTATTAATAGAGGGACTACAGATAGAATGAAAACCCAAGTAGGAAATAATTGTTGGATTATGGCGTATTGTCATATTGCTCATGATTGTATCGTAGGGGATAATTGTATTTTTTCTAATAATAGTACACTAGCAGGTCATATTACTGTTGGGGACTACGTAGTACTAGCTGGTATGGCTGCAATACAACAATTTTGTACAATAGGGAGTCATGCGTTTGTAACGGGAGGTTCTTTAGTAAGAAAAGACGTACCACCTTATGTAAAGGCAGGTCGTGAACCTTTAAGCTATGTGGGGATTAATTCTATTGGGTTGAGAAGAAGAGGCTTCTCCACTGAGAAAATTAGAGAGATTCAAAATATTTTTAGAATCCTTTATCAAAAGAACTACAATAATACGCAAGCAGTACAAATTATAGAAGCTGAAATGGCAGCAACTACAGAACGTGATGAAATTCTACAATTTATTAGAAATTCACAACGAGGTATCATGAAAGGATACTTCAATTCATAAATTATAAAATTAGACAAGAAACATTAACATCGCTTAAACGATAAAAAAATATACTATAAATGGCATCTACATCAGACATCAGAAATGGATTGTGTATACACTATAATCATGACATTTTTAAAATAATTGAATTTCTACATGTAAAGCCTGGAAAAGGACCTGCTTTTGTAAGAACAAAATTAAAGAGTGTAACTACAGGTAAGGTAATAGATAACACTTTTTCTGCAGGGCATAAGATTGAAGAGGTACGTGTTGAAACTCATAAGTTTCAGTTTTTATATAATGATGGAGAAGGTTATCATTTTATGAATACAGAAGATTATTCACAAATAGCGCTACAACAAAACGCCTTAGATCGTCCAGATCTTATGAAAGAAGGAGAGGTAGTAACGATTCTTATCAATTCAGAAGATAGTTCTCCTTTGTCTGTAGATATGCCTGCATCAGTAATATTAGAAGTTACGCATACAGAGCCAGGAGTAAAAGGTAATACAGCTACAAATGCAACAAAACCAGCCACGGTAGAAACAGGAGCAGAAATAAATGTTCCTTTATTTATTAATGAAGGAGATAAAATAAAGGTTGAGACAGCCAAAGGAACTTACAAAGAACGAGTGAAAGAATAGTTTGTAATGAGTACAACTAAGCGTAGTAATGACGAGATTGCAAAGACCGAAGCTGAGTATTGGGACGAGAACAAATTGGATCGAACCAAAATCAAAAAGCTTAGAAGGCATTCTTTTTACTACTCTTATAAGAGAGAAGCAACTATTTTTGACGAGATAATACCTAGTTTTAAAGACAAGAATGTCTTAGAGATAGGTTCTCATTCTTGGATTTCTTGGATAAAGGATAGGGTTGTTCCTAAAAAATTAACGTGTATTAATATCTCTTAAGTTGAACTCAACACAGGGAATGACAATGGAAAACTA
>CAZJRA010000060.1:0-7511 GCA_964548335.1 uncultured Flavobacteriaceae bacterium
GACATTGTAAAAGTTATACTTACTTCAGAAGGAGAAAGAACTATAATCAATCAAAATCCTAAAATTAGAATCTATATTGTTGATGAAAATACAATTATAACTTCTAATAGATGTGAAAATTTAAAGACTACGTGTAGCCTTCCCTAAAAATGTAGCCTTCCCTAAAAATGCATCAGATACTTATGAAGTATCCGTTGCAGATAAATTGACAGGATTGACTACTAAAAAATAGATCGAAAAGTGCTAAATCAAAGATTTATGCTTTATTCACAAACAAAAAACGCTCTAAAAAAGATACTTTTTTAGAGCGTTTTTAGATATACAACCTTTAACAGTTGATTATTCGTTTATATACACTTCACTAGGGATAATTCCTACTTCTAAAGTAGCCATTTCTTCTCCCGTAGATAAATCATATACTCTTAAGTTACCATTACTAGCAAAATCTCCTGCGTCACATCCTAAAAGAGTGTTCGCATCAGAAGCAAACATATTTTGTAAAAATGCAGTCTCAAACGCTGGAGCCTCAGGAATCGAAAAGTCAGATACTGTCGTTCTATAAACACCTGCATTTAAATAGTAAAATAAGTCATCTCCTACAATATTTAAAAAAGAAGGATGTTCTATTGTTTCAAAAGCATAGTTTACAGCTACTTCTTGCGTAGCAGTATCAATTCTTGACATCATTCCTGGAGTTTCATTACCGGTAAAAGATGGACTTCCTGCCGCAATTACCCATAAATCCCCATTAGCATCTAACCTCATAGAGTCTGGCACATCTCCTACTGTAATTGTTGCACTAACAGTATCTGTTATTGCATCTATCACTACTATTTGATTATTAACGCCAAAACCACCTCTTAAAGCTACATAAACAGTATCTCCATCTACAAGAATACGTTCTGGGCCTTCTCCCACAGAGATTGTACTAGTAATTGTGTTAGTAGTTAGATCTACAATCGCTACATAATCATCTGTAGTTACAAAAGGATCTCCCCAGTTAGACACATATCCTTTTCCATTACTAGCCTCAAAGTATCTAGGGTTTTCTAAACCTTCTGTAATTCTAGCAGACTCTTCAAACGTAAACCTATTAACTACGGTAATACGGTTTCCTACATTAGCAACGATATAGGCGTTATCATCATTAAAGCCCATAGACTGTACGATGTTACCTAAATTATCATTATTTACTTCTTGATAAATTCCATTTTCAGCATCAACAAGATCAGAACCTGCAAAAGAAACCGTTCCAAAACCTTCTCCAAAAGGTCCTTGATTCGTCACTAAAAATCCATTTTGATATACTAAATCTTCAGTTATCGGTTCTATAATCACTTCAGTGTCGTCAAGGTCATCATCACTACAAGAAAAACACATTAAGGAAAGACATCCTATTACTAAACTTTGTTTAAATAATTTCATAAGTTAAAATTTATAAGTTGTTTGAATTAAAAAATTTCGCCCCGGATTCGGTCGGAACGCTACCGTTTGATAGTTCTTATTAAATACATTATTTGCTCTTAAAGCGAGAGTAAGCTTATCTTCATTTTTTGAAAAAAGTAAGTACTCCATTCCTATATTAGAAACACCGTAACCTGTCAAGGTTTGAGAATTATCTGTGGTTGTAAATATCTCATCATTATATAAAAGTTGATAATAAGCATTCCATTTTTTGTAATGATACCCCAACGAGCCTGTTACCTTATGCTCTGGTACTCGTATTAATCTATTATCCGTTTCTTTATCTGTAGCGATTGTATAGGCATAATTTCCTCTAACACTCAACCTATGACCTTTTAAGTTATAGGAGTATTCCCCCTTCAATTCTGCTCCATAATGCTCTGTATTACTCACATTTATGGGGCTCCAAACCCCTTGCTCATTTGGCCTCCATATAATAAGGTCCTGCACACTAATGTAATAGGTTTGTAAACCTATCTCTAGGTTTTTAAAGTTTACGCGATGTCCTAATTCTAGCTGATTGGTGGTTTCTGGCAGTAAATCGGGATTACCCACGGCTCCCGCTCCTTGCCAATACACATCATTAAAGGTGGGTATTCTATAATTTTGAGAAGCATTAAAGGAAATGGTATAGGCTTTCGCCAAAGAATACTCTGCTCCTAAACTCAGTAAAAACGGACTATCATAATTACTTGTCACTTCCTGTCGTGCTTGCACTCCATAAGAGAGTTTATCTGTAAGCCTATGATTCCATAAAGCTACTGCCGAAAAAACATTTCTAGTAGAACGATTAATATTCGTTCCGTCTCCTGCTACCGTAGTATAATCAAGTACGGTTCGTAAAGAAGTTTTTTTAGAAAATTGGTAGGTAAAATAATAATTAGCGGTCAATCTATTGGCCTTTCCTATAGTAGAAATAGGGCTTTGTAATCCGCTAGGAAAAAACTTAAACTGTTCAAATATATGAGCCACCCTCAACTTACTATCATACTTTGCATCTCTCACTTGCCATTCTACAAGAGATCGTGTATTTCTATCTTTAAAGCCATCATCAGAAGGAGCCGTAAGCGTTCCCGAAAAATTTCGATCTCCTATAAAGCTATTGTGATAAAACTTGAGCAATTGTTTAGGAGCAATTTTAACTCCTAGGTTTAAATTAAGATTAATGTTTTCAAACTCCCCATTCTCATTACTTTGATCGGTGTCTAGGTATTCAAAATCATTATCACTTTTTCTGTAATCTACCGCTGCATCAATGTAAAATTTATCTATAGCATACGTAGATTTATAATATCCCGAAGGTGTATTAAAACTTGCGTAGCTCAGTATAAGGTCATTTTCAAAACGCTTTCCAAAACGGATATCATTATTTAAATGAACACTCCCTCCTATTGCTCCTGAGCCATATGGTATACTCCCTCCTCCTGTACGAATCGCAAGGTTATCGTAATTTCTAGTGGCAATAGTATTAAAATCTGTCTGCCCATTAAGTTGGGAGTTAATATTTATACCATTCCATACTACGGCAGTTTGCTGGGCAGAGGTCCCACGTAAAGAAGGAGATGAAACGCCTCCTGGACCGTTTTCACGAAAGTAAATCACACTTTCTTGTTGTAGCACCTGAGTAAGCGTATTTACACTGCGCGCAATCACACTATCCTTTACCTTTTGCACTGCATTCCCTTTTGAAAAATCGCGTAGCGCAGTATCAGACACCACCACTTCTGGCAATACCTGAAGGCTATCTAATTGAGCATACAAATTTGTGCTCAAAAAATAGCATAGCGTAACTAACAAATAGTATTTATAGTTTTTCATACTCGTAGACTTTTTACCCGAAAGTCATCGTGTGTTATAAATAATGGCAGGTTTCCTGGCTTGCTAAGTATGACACCTTCCCAGAGTAACACCTCACTCCAGTGGCTTGTAGTAGTCATACCATCTAAAAAAATCTTTAGATACTGCTTACAGTTGCGGGAACAGCTTTTGTTTTACACAAAATTCCCTTTTAATCTGTTACGTTGTGAACGCAACAAAACCAAAATTCGGCACAAATATATGCTATTTTTTAACTGTAACAGTTTAAGGAAACATAAAATTGGTACTTTTGACACTTCCTAACCCCTTCTATCTTGAAAAAAATTATTTTCTTAATCACCTTTTTTATTGCGCTAAGCTGTAAAGAAAACACTCCTATACCAAGTGATAGTAGCACAAGAACAAGCATTCCTATAAAATATGCGCAAGGGTTTTTACTTCATCAGTACCCAACCTACAAACTGCTTGAAGTAACTAAAGCCTTTCCTAATAGCACCGATACTTTACGGTATGCTTTAATCCCAAAAACACTTGATAGCCTTAGCCGCGCGCAACTCTCTATTGCTAAGGATATCCCTAGAATTGAAGTACCTATAAAGACTGTAGTCGTCACCTCAACAACACACATTCCCTCGCTAGAAATGCTAGGTGTTGGTCATACCTTAGTTGGTTTTCCTAGCTTAGATTATGTGTCTAGTTCGCTTTTTCGAAAGCGTATTAAGATAAATCTCATTAAAGAATTAGGAAGTAATGAATCTATCAATACCGAAGTGCTTATAGACCTAAACCCCGCTGCGGTGGTGAGCTTTGGAATAGAAGGACAAAACAAATCACTTGCCTTAGCAGAAAAAGCAGGAATCCCTATTCTTTACAATGGAGATTGGGTAGAACAAGACCCTTTAGGCAAGGTCGAGTGGGTTAAATTTTTTGGCGCTTTGTATAACAAAAACGAACGCGCACAAGAGCTTTTTACACAAATAGAAGCTGACTATCTTAAGACCAAAAAACTAGTATCTAACATTGCTGTCAAGCCTACTGTAGTAAGCGGTGCAATGTATAAAGATGTATGGCACTTGCCTAAAGGAGACAGTTGGGCTGCACGCCTCATTGAAGATGCTGGAGGTAATTATTTATGGTCAGATACAGAAGGAACGGGAAGTATTGCATTGAGTATAGAGTCTGTTTTAGACAAAGCGCAAGATGCCGAATATTGGATAGGCCCTACGCAGTTTACTAGTTACAGTGCTCTAAAAAACTCAAATACGGCTTATACCCATTTTGAATCCTTTGCATCTAAAAAGGTATACACCTTTGCCGCAAGAAAAGGAAAAACGGGAGGACTTCTCTATTATGAGCTAGGCCCTAACCGACCGGATATTGTGTTAAAGGATATGGCGCATTATTTACACCCTGAGCTGTTTCCGGAATACAACCCTTATTTTTTTAGCCCGCTTGAAGACTAACCACACATATCGCATCGCCTTTATAGGCTTATTACTTGCTTTTGTGAGCTGCTTTATTTGCAATATTGCATTGGGTTCGGTGGCAATACCTCTAGAAGATATATTGCAAACCCTTAGTGGTGGTAGTCCTTCTAAAAGTTCGTGGAAATACATTATTCTAGACTACAGAGTTCCTAAAGCAATTACAGCATCACTTGCTGGCAGTGCGCTTGCCGTTTCAGGTTTATTAATGCAAACTCTATTTAGAAATCCGCTTGCTGGCCCTTTTGTGTTAGGCATAAGTAGTGGGGCGAGTTTAGGCGTTGCTCTCCTTATATTGGGAAGTAGCCTGATGGGAATATCTCTAAGTGCTGCCACAGGCAATTGGGCGCTCACTCTAGCCGCTAGTGTAGGAAGCTTTGGTGTACTAATAATGGTTATTGCCGCCGCTGCTAGAATTAAAGATACAATGGCCTTACTCATTATAGGTTTAATGGTAGGGAGCTTAACAGCCGCCGTAGTAAGTGTACTAGCCTACTTCTCTAAAGCCGAAGAGCTACAACGATATATCTTCTGGTCGTTTGGGAGTCTTGGTAATTTATCTTGGCAGGCGTTAGCCATTCTTAGTGTCTGTTGGGTATTAGGCTTGATATTAACTATACTATCATTAAAAGCGTTAAATGCTTTATTACTAGGCGATACTTACGCAAGAACATTGGGTATAAACCTCAACTGTAGTAGGCTATTTATTATTCTAGCAACAAGCTTACTAGCAGGGAGTGTGACTGCTTTTACAGGACCTATTGCTTTTATAGGTCTTGCCGTACCTCATCTTGTAAAACAAATTATTCCTAGTTCAAACCACAGAGTATTAGTGCCTGCTGTACTGTTAGGAGGTGCTATCCTTTTACTTATTTGTGATACTATAGCTAGTGTTCCTTTTAGTGAGCACACGCTACCCATTAACGCTATCACAGCATTAGTGGGCGCTCCTGTGGTTATCTGGTTACTAGTACGTAAACGTAAACTTATTTTTTAATGCAGGAGACTACCACACATACGCTCCTTACCAAAGGATTAAAAGTAGGATATACCACTAAGAACAAAGACCTCCCTATTGTTTCTGACATCAGTATGCAGTTACGACAAGGTGAACTTATAGGTCTTGTAGGGATTAATGGTTCTGGAAAGTCTACTTTATTACGTACGCTTGCTGGCTTACAAACTCCACTTTCTGGAGAGGTCGAACTTATGGGGCAGACAATGTCACGCATTCCTGCAAGTGAATTAGCACAGCAAATGAGCGTGGTGTTAACCAACCAATCATTATCCAAAAACCTAACGGTACTCGAACTCGTTTCTTTAGGGCGTCAACCCTATGCAAACTGGATAGGGACCCTCACCGCATCTGATGCAACACATATAGAAAATGCGCTCATCGCAACAGACTGCCTAAGCTTTAAAAACAAGAAATGCTACGAGCTTAGTGATGGGCAGTTACAACGTGTACTTGTTGCAAGAGCATTAGCACAAGACCCTGTCATTATGCTTCTAGACGAACCACTCTCCCATCTAGATTTACACCATAAAGCAGCACTCTTAAAGCTATTAAAATCTATCGCACAAGAGCAAGGTAAAACAGTACTCTTCTCTACCCACGATATAGAGCATAGCCTCTCTCTTTGCGACCGAATGGTCGTCTTACAGAACGGAAATGCTCGTATAGGCACTCCCCAAACACTTATACAAGAAGGTGTTTTTAACACACTCTTTCCATCTGAGCATATTACATTTAACGCTAGTACGGGACACTTTTCTATTGATAAATAAATTCGTTTCGACAAGTATCTTCTTCCCTAATTTTTATCTTTACAATTATGAACGAGACAATGGTATATTTACTAGTAGGCATCCTTTGTATGGCATTGGGCGCAGCATTAGGTTGGATAATATCTAACCTTAAAAAGAAAAGTGAAATGGGCGGACTCACCGAACGTTTATCACAAGAGCAGCAAAAACTGGAGGAAGCAAAAAGCGCTTTCGCGAAAGCACAACAGGAAACCACCAATCTGCGTAAAGAAAAAGACTTCTTTCAGAACGAACTCACGGCACGCAATGTCGCTTTTGAAAACATAGAAGAGCGTATGAATGAAAAGTCTCAGGAGCTAGAAAAACTTCAAGAAAAATTTACTAAAGACTTTGAAATAGTAGCTAGTAAAATCTTAGATGAAAAGTCTAATAAGTTTACGTTACAAAATCAGTTAAGCCTTGATAAAATTCTCAAACCGCTACAAGAAAAAATACAGACTTTTGAAAAACGTGTGGAAGACACAAACAAAGAAGCTATAGACAGAACTTCGGCCTTACGAGAGCAAATAAAAAATCTTAGTGCCCTTAACGAGCAAATGTCTCAAGAGGCTAATAACCTTACCAAAGCCCTAAAAGGTGATAGTAAAATGCAAGGAAACTGGGGAGAGCTTGTCTTAGAGCGTGTTCTTGAAAAATCGGGATTAGAAAAAGACCGTGAGTATTTTATACAACAGAGTTTTACAACAGACGAAGGTAATCGCGTACTCCCTGATGTAGTTATCCACCTACCCGACCATAAGAAAATGATTGTGGATAGCAAGGTATCTTTACGTGCGTATGAGCGTTTTGTAAACGAAGAAGATGCTGAGCAACAAGGCGTACATTTAAAACAGCACTTAACCGATTTAAAAAGGCACGTACAGCAATTAAGTGATAAAAACTACCAAGACTTATACGAGATAGAAAGTCCTGACTTTG
>CAZJRA010000061.1:0-7488 GCA_964548335.1 uncultured Flavobacteriaceae bacterium
ATTTCACGTAGTGTTATTAAAGAATAATATACTGGCTTACGCCAAAATACAAAGCGAGCTCACAAGGCTCGCTTTTTTTTATATTAATACATCGCCTCTCGCACACTTCTTCTAAAAAAAATAAACTATAAAAACACTATTTACGTACTTTTAATGCCTTAACAAGTTTTACTCTTTGGGAAAAGGAATTTTATATATGCTCATTGCCTCTTTCGCTTTTGCGTGGATGTCATTAGTAGCTCGTTATCTAGAAGGGTTTCATCCTCTACAAGTCGTTTTCTTTCGTGTTTTTGGAAGCTTTATTTTTCTATTCCCTTATATGCTTATTAAAAGAGTCCCTGTAATTGGAAAAAACATCTTTTGGTTAAGCGCTAGGGCTATATTAGGCTCCATCTCCCTCACTTTATTTTTTATTGTTATCCAACGTATCCCTTTAGGATCTACGATGGCACTACGTTATACCGCTCCTATCTTTAGTGTGGTCTTTGCATTTTTACTATTAAAAGAAAAGGTGATTTTATGGCAATGGGTAGCCTTACTTATTTCCTTAGTAGGAGCGCTAGTGATGAAAGGAGTAGATTTTAGAATAGACACCTTAAGTTTTATTATGATTATGGGCTCCGCTGTATTAATGGGTGGCGTTTTTGCCATTATTAGATACTTAGGATCTAAAGAACATCACCTTACAATCATTAATTACTTTATGGTAGTTGCAATGCTAGGAAGTCTCTTTTTTATATCACATTGGCGATTACCCGTAGGTCAGGAGTGGGTTTGGGTAAGCAGTATAGGTATACTTGGACTTATAGGGCAATTATTTTTTACCCTTGCCTTTAAACTAGCCGAAACAAATACCGTTGCCCCTATTAAATATATGGAGCTTGTTTACACTTTTCTCTTAGGGTATTTCTTTTTAAATGAAACCTATAGTACTGGGGCTATAATAGGAGTATGCCTTGTACTAACAGGGCTATTATTAAATGTTTGGGCAAAACGGAAGAAGTAGTGTTATTAGCTCTTCATCACCCTCCTTACTTAGAATTTATCAATATTGGTGTCCCAAAGCCTAGTTGTTTTAGCTTTTGCATTTGTGTTTTTGCATCTCCTACAACAAGATATATCATCTTAGTAGGGTCTAGATACTTATCTGCAAGTGCTTTTATATCTTCTACTGTCATTGCTTTTACTATAGCCTCTCTCTGTTTTGCATAATCTACAGGAAGGTTATATGATGCAATGTTTTGAAGCATTCCTAGCTTTGCTCTTGCCGTTTCAAAAGCGCGGGCATTACTCTTTATCAAGAAACTTTTTGATACTTCTAAATCATCCTGAGAATAATTTTTCCCGTAGTTATTTAATATCTCTTTAATTAAAGCCGTACTCTCATAAGTAACATTAGATCGCACATTACTTTGTATTGTAAAAGGCCCTTGTATTGTAGATCCTCCAAAATTAGACCTAACACCATACGTATATCCTTTTCCTTCACGTAACTGTTGCATAAGCTGTGACGCAAAACCTCCTCCTCCTAAGCGATAATTCATCACATGAGCAGGATAATAATCTTCATCTGTTGCAGCAAGTGCTGGGTATCCAACATTTAATACAGATTGTTTAGCACCTGGTACATCATAAAAATAAACAGTCGCACTTTCTGGACGTGCTGGCACTTCAAACTCTGGAATTACCACTTCTTTTGCTTTCATTTTTGTGTTAATACCCTCAACTGATTTGATAACTTCACTCTTAGACACATCTCCTACCACATACATCTTAGACACTGTAGGTGATAGATTAGATGTATAAAAATTCTTAAGATCTTCTATCGTTATAGCCTCTATCGTTTCTGACGATCCTATTAAATTATGAGAAAGCATATGCTTATCTCCATAAATAAGTTTAGCATATTGATTAGATGCAATACTATTAGGCTGTGCTTCTTGCTGTAATATCTGACCCTTCACACTTCTTTTAAGAATATCAAATTCCTCTTGATCCCATCGTGGTTCTAGGATAATTTCTTCAACAAGCGCTAAGGTTTTGTTATAATTTTTAGACAGTGTACGGCCCGAAAATACGATTTCCTCATCTCCGGCAGATACCCATATAGACGCGCCTAAGTTTTTAATAGCTTCTTGTAATTGAGCAGTTGTTTTTGTTGCAGTCCCTTTATTCATAAGACTTGCTAATAGATTAGATACCCCTACTTTTTCTGGTGTTTCAAGAAGTAAGCTTCCGCGAAAGCTTACTTGAAAGTTAACCAATGGCACCTCATCATTTTCTATCCCATATACTTCTAATCCTGAGTTTAATTTTTCTTCCCATACTTGAGGGATAACCATCTGTAGGTTATCTCCATAAGGAGGCTCTACCGAACGGTCAAAAGAAGAAGGTGTCTTCTCATAAGCAGCAACACCACTCGCATCAAAAGACGCTTCTGCACCATCTAAAATCTTCTCCTCTTCTATCTCTGCTAAAACCGATTTTTCTAATCCAAGATTTACCTGTCCCTTCGGCACAAAACTAGTAGCTATATAATTTTTACCTTTAATATACGTATTGTAAACTCTCATAACATCCTGCGTAGTGACATCAAGAATGTTTGCAATATCTTTCCCTACATAGCCAGGATCTCCTGCAAAAATCTCATATTGAGCAAGCTTAAATCCTTTTCCTACCACACTAGAAAGTCCATTATAAAATTGTGTTTCTTCTCCTGCTTTAATACGATCTAAAGCAGACTGTGGGATGCCCTCTGATTCAAATTTGGCGAAAGCCTCATCGACTGCTTTCATTACTTCATCCAAGTCTTTTCCACTAAAAGCACTTACGCTCAATCTAAACTGCCCAGCCAATTCTGACTTCGAATTATATGATCTTACACTAGAAGTAAGTTTTTGATCTTCTACAAGCACTTGATTAAACGGCGCTTCTTTTCCTTGTGCTAGATAATTACTTAAAATATCAAGGGCATAAGAATCTTTATCGTACAATGGTACGGTAGGCCAAGTCATATCTAGTCTTGGCACTCTTGCAAAATTATCTTCGTAATACAGCTTCTTAGTCTGTTGTAATGCCGCTGGTTGCTTTTCTAAAGGTGGGATTTCTTCTCCTTTCTTTAATTCATCAAAGTACTTATGTACCCACTCTTTGGTTTGTGCTGTATCAAAATCTCCTGTAATGGTTAATACCGTATTATTAGTCGTGTACCAACGGTTGTAAAAATCTTTTACGTCTTGAAGCGTTGCTTTATCTAAATCTTCTAGAGACCCTATTACTTGCCAACTGTAAGGATGTCCTTTAGGGTATAAATTCTTATCCACCACATACTGTACGTGACCATACGGCCTATTATCTATGTTTTGGCGTTTTTCATTTTTTACCACTTGTTTTTCTTTCGAAAGTACTTGATCTGTTACCGTATTAATAAAATATCCTAATTTATCAGCTTCTGCCCATATCATTTTTTCTAAAGCATCTTTAGGCACTGTCTGATAGTAATTAGTACGGTCGTTATTTGTAGATCCATTTGCTCCTGATCCACCTATACGTGCGCTCATCGCATCTAACCCACCTTTACCTAGGTTTTCTGACTCTAAAAACAATAAGTGCTCAAAAAGATGGGCGAAACCTGTTCTTCCTTCTATCTCTCTTGCAGATCCTACATGTACTGTAAGAGATACCGAAACTACAGGATCTGAAGTGTCTTTATGTAGGATTACTGTCAAGCCATTATCTAATTGAAATTTCTCAAAAGACACCGAGAAACTACTCTTCCCTTCTTTAGCTTGAGTGCTATCTCCTTGACTACACGAAAAAACAAAAAGACTTGCTATTAGTAAAAAAACAGATCGGTATAACTTCATAATATGGGCTTGTATTTTAAACACGTAAAACTAGAGAAAAAAATTCCAAACTAGACCAAATCGCACATTAAAATCTCGATAAGGATAGCCTGGCGCACTAAAGAAATCATTTCCTGTAAATCCACTATTAATATGTTCGGCTTTTACAAAAATACGTGTTTGGCGCACTTTCATATTTACAAATACATCTATGAGCGGGAAAGCTCCCAACTCCTGCGTATTTTGAACAAAAAATTCGGCTAGTACAGGGTCGTAACCATTTAAATGATACTTTGTAAAATAATTAAAAGTTACTCCTGTCTGGAGCAATAATGCCTTTTTAAAAAGTCTATCTGAAAAATACAACGATCCTCTTGTTACCACATCAGGTACATTTAAAACTCCTTCTGCCCCACTCACATCTTGTATAGTTACGGTAGCGTCTAGCGCATATTTACGATACTTAAATTCTTTATTTGCGGTTATCTTAAGATGATTTACTGCTTCTTGACTCTGCAATGAAGTCACTAACGAGTCTGTAGTAAGTCCAAAATAGGCGTAGTCATTAATAGTGCTAGCAGACACATCTATATTCGCCCACTTTTTTGATGTAAATGTACCCTGTAAGGTATTTGTCTTTACGTTGTCGTAGTTAGGTTCATTATGCCATATATAGTTCACATAATTACTTTGGCTTAACAAATGATTGTAATTAGCCGGTCTTGAGTTACTTAAAATAGATGCTTTTAAGTGTCCTTGCCCTTTAATGTCATACGCAATATTACCATGTACATTAAAACCGTCAAATGCTCCTGCTACATTAACTCGTGCACCTCCATCTATAGCTAGGTTTCCAATTTTATTAGAATACCCTCCTCCTATAGATAGATTGGTGCCTTGTAATTGATCAGGGATAACCTCATTAACCCCATCCTGATCTTGATCTACAATAATTGTCGTTTTATAACCATAGTCGTAAGACAGTGCGTTTGCTTGAAAAGTAAGCTGACCTAACTTTTCATCTTCATACGTTAGGAAAAGTTCGTTATACACTTCTTCTTGATCTGTACGATCTCTAAAAGAACCTTGATTAAAAGAATCTCCAAAAAGATCACTAGACGTATTTTGTGTTAACTGATAAAACTTATTCTCACTATTAAAAATATGTCCTACTCTAAGGCTGTAGTTATGCAAACTATCTTTTCTATGTAACAAATCAAAATGATGGTTTAAATATACACGTGTACCATCGAGAATGTTTTCTGTATCATTTAGATTCACTCCTAACTGTTCTCGCTCTGCAAACTCATTATCTTCACTTAAAAATTGTGATAATGCTTGTTGTGTAAGTCCACCGTTTTCCTCATTCAGTAAATCTTGCGCTACCCAATGAGCTCGTATATGGTATTTGTCATTCTTAGTACGGTAACTTATCGCTGCCCTAAAATTACCTGTACTAACAAGAGAATTTAGATACTGCCCAAGACTACGCACTCCTTTATACCCAATGGAGAAATTGAGGCGTTCACTCGTATTCATACTAAAAAAAGCATCTAACTGTTGCCCTTGTTGAAACACACTTCTATAATACAGATCTGTAACAGGCGTAGGTAGGTGAAAATACTTAATATCTTCTACCTCCATATAATTAAAATGTCTTGCTTGAGCAACACTTCCAGGAGTGGTTCCTTGTTGGTCAAAATCGTATATTAATGTGTTATAGGTTTGCCCTGTATTTGCAAAAGGCAGTAAACCGTAACGATCTTTACGTAAGTAATTAAACTTATAATCTTTTGCAATAGTAAGTGATGTATCTACAACCGTGGTGTCCCTTTTTATAGATACAATTTTATAGTCTTCTATAGGAGGGCGTGTAAAATCTGCAATCGTACGATTAGAAGTATCTCCCTGTAGGTTTATAAACTGTTCACCTAGGTTATTCCCTTGTCTTTGAGAAAAGCCTATAGCCGTAACGCAGAAAAAAATAATAAAGAATACTACTCTCATGAAAGTATATTAATCCTACAAAAATACTTTATTTAATATGAATCCTGTATTTTGGTGCTTTTAAAACCATGTTAAAGCTTTCTTTACATCCTAATCTTATAGAATGCGGCACAGATGAAGCTGGCCGTGGTTGCTTAGCAGGTCCTGTAACGGCAGCGGCAGTAATACTCCCTCCTAATTACAAGAATGAGATACTTACAGACTCTAAGCAACTCTCAGAACGCAAACGAGAACTCCTTAAACCACTTATAGAAGAACAAGCAATCGCTTATGGGTTTGCCCATATAATGATGGGGGAAATAGATAAAATAAACATTCTTAATGCTTCTATCTTAGGAATGCACCGCAGTATCGAAGAGTTGCTACAAAAACTTCCTAGTGATACACCTAAAACAAAATCACAGTACCTGCAGCACATTCTTGTAGACGGTAATAAGTTTAAACCTTTTCGAGACATTCCGCATACCTGTGTGGTTAAAGGTGATGCAAAATACCTCCCCATAGCCGCTGCTTCTGTCATTGCCAAGACAGAGCGCGACCACTTTATGATGCGTATTCACGAAGAGTACCCTATGTACAATTGGGCAAAAAACAAAGGATACCCAACAAAAGAACATCGTGAGGCCATAAGAAAATATGGTATTACTAAATACCATCGTACTTCTTTTAAGCTACTCCCCGAGCAATACACCTTAAAACTAAGGCCTTAATCATTGTTAAGAACCTCGTAAATAACTCCCTATAACTAAGCGCTATTATCCTATTACTAGTATGTATTTTTGGATATAATTTGTTTTTATGAAACGGTATATCGCTATTATATTCTTATTGCTATGTTGGGCATGCTCCGAAGTTGCAACTACCCCATCTGAATTAGTAGATTATATTCCGCGTAAAGCCTCTGTGGTGATAAAAACCTACGATTTAGAGAAATTTATCACAGAGACTAAAAACCACAACCTTCTTAAAAACTATAAGCCTGCTAGGTACACACAAAAATTAAATGAGTATAGCAGCTTACTTACTAATTTTAAGGCTACCCAAGAGTCACTCATTGCCTTTACTCAAATAGGGAAAAACGACGTAGACATAAGTTTTATTAGCAAGTATACCCCGCAGTTAATAGCTACAGACTCTTCAAAAGTCACCCTACAAAAGCTCACTGGAACCACCCCTTCTATTACGAAAGTAACGACAAAAAAAACTTCTTTTTACACCGTCATTATTAATGATATTTTTATTGCAAGTTCTTCTCAAATTTTATTAGAAAATAGTATTCGGGAAAAAGAGAGCTCCTTTGGTAATGAAAAGAGCTTTATAAAAGCATACAATGCCTCTACAAATAATGAAGTAACTAGCATTCTATTAAAAGGAAGTGAAGCAAGCAGCCTATGGTCTTCACTCCTACCTAGAGCATCATATAAACCTTTTAACAATGCTTTTTCTTGGATACAAGCAGATTTAGATCTTAGTAAAAAAGACCTTAAATTAAATGGTGTTGTACTTGTTAAAGACTCAACACAACAGTACTTAGAACTGTTTAAAAACACGACTCCGCAAGTAAATAAAATAGCGCATATTACTCCCAAAAATGCACTTAATGCCACCTCAATAACCTATGATGATTGGGGAATTT
>CAZJRA010000062.1:0-7469 GCA_964548335.1 uncultured Flavobacteriaceae bacterium
GTCTTCTAGTTCCCCACCTTTAGTCGTTACTTTAAATCTTTCTGGATTAATAGAAACACTGTCTATAACTATAGAATAACTGACCACAAATTTTTTGGTCTGAATCTCCTGAGCATACAATGCAGACGAGATTAAGAAACATATAAGTATATAAAAATGGCGCATTATATAGTAAAACTCAACAAAAGATAAAATATTTCAATGCTTCAAAGGTAAACTTTATGTGATTTTTAACGGGTTTGGATAGAGTAATTAATAAATTTGTGAACCACCTATAAATTGAGATCTCATGAAAATAATTTCTTATAACGTAAACGGTATACGAGCAGCCTTAAAAAAAGGATTTATAGATTGGCTCAAGAGCGCAGATCCTGATGTTGTTTTAATACAAGAAACAAAGGCTACGCCAGATCAAGTAGACACACAACTTTTTGAAGAAGCAGGTTATTATCATTATTGGTTTAGCGCTCAAAAAAAAGGATATAGTGGTGTTGCTATTCTTTCAAAGGAGAAGCCTAATCATATCGAGTACGGTACAGGAATAGAGTCTATGGATTTTGAAGGACGTAATATACGTGTAGATTTTGATACCGTTTCTGTGATGAGTATGTACCTTCCGTCTGGAAGTAATGCGGCACGATTAGACCATAAATTGGAATATATGGATTTACTTCAAACCTACATAAATGATCTTAAAAAAGAGATTCCTAACCTAGTAATAGGTGGGGATTATAATATCTGTCATGAAGCTATAGATATTCACGATCCTGTGCGTAACAAGAACGTGAGTGGATTTTTACCTGTAGAGCGAGAATGGATAAGTAATTTTATGGACAGTGGTTTTATAGATTCGTTTAGACATCTTAATAAAGAACCAGATCAATATACTTGGTGGAGCTATCGTGCAAATGCACGTGCTAATAATAAAGGCTGGCGTATTGATTACAATATGGTGAGTAAACCATTAGAACAAAACATCTCACGGGCAATTATCTTAAAAGATGCAATGCATAGTGACCACTGCCCGCATATGGTAGAATTAAAATTTTAATTAATATATAAATCTATAACAATCATGATAAAAAAAATCTTAGTAGTAGGTATTGCAACACTTAGTCTATCGTCTTGTGTTTCTAAAAAAGTGTATGAAGATTTAGAGTCTAAATATGCAGCACTCCGTTCTGAAAACATAGGGTCGACAAATGATCTTGATCAGATGAAAGAAGAATTAAAGAGTGAGCAGGATAAATACGAAGCAAGTAGCGAAGCACTTAATGCACTTAAAGCAAAACATTCTGAACTTGTAGAAGATTCTAACTCAACAAAAGCAACTTTAAAAAACTTACAGGCTTCTTATACAGCGCTTGAGGCGAATAGTAGTGCAAGCATAGCAAAAAACTCTAAGAAGAATAGAGAGTTGTTAAAAGAGCTGGAAGAAAAGCAAAATGAGCTTGCCGAAAAACAAAAAGAACTAACTAAAGAGCGCTCTAGGTTAGAACAATTACAGGAAGACCTTGCAGAACGTTCTAATAGAATAGATCAATTAGAAGCTGTTATAGCAGCAAAAGATGCTAACCTACGTAACTTAAAAGACGCGATTTCTAAAGCTCTTACAGATTTTGAAGGGAAAGGACTTACTGTAGAGCAAAGAGATGGTAAAGTATACGTGTCTCTTGAAAACAAATTGCTTTTTGCATCTGGAAGTTGGACTGTTGGAGATAACGGTAAAACAGCTGTTGCGAAGCTTGGGAAAGTACTTTCTAAAAACCCGAATATCTCAGTATTGATAGAAGGGCATACAGATGATGTACCTTATTCTGGAAATGGAAATCTTCAAGGAAACTGGGATTTATCTGCAAAAAGAGCAACTGCTATTGTTAAGATCTTGCGAGAAAATAAAAAGATAGATCCTAAAACATTAACTGCTGCAGGACGTGGAGAATTTGCACCTATTGCTCCTAATGATACCGCAGAGAATAAAGCAAAAAATAGAAGGATAGAAGTAGTGCTTACACCTAAATTAGATGAAGTAAACGCTTTGTTACAAGATATAGATTAAAAAAAATTGCTCGGGTTCTTATCTACATATAAAGAACCCGAGATAATAAACGTTTTGTGTCATGAAATACACTCACTTACCTAATACAGATATTAAGGTGTCTAAAATTTGCCTAGGGTCTATGACTTGGGGAGAGCAAAACACAGAGGAAGATGGTCATGCCCAGTTAGATTATGCTTTGTCTGAAGGGGTTAATTTTATTGACACCGCAGAACTGTACAGTGTACCTAACCCTAGAGCAGCTACCTACGGAAATACAGAACGTATTATAGGAAGTTGGTTAAAGAAGAACAAGAATAGAGATCAAATAATTATTGCTTCTAAAATTGCTGGGCCAGCTGCGTTTACAAAACATATACGTACGAGTGGATTTGCGAAGAAAGGAATGGAAACTGCTATAAATGATAGCCTTTCTAGAATGGGCACAGATTATATAGACCTATATCAATTACATTGGCCAGAGCGTAATACTAACTTCTTTGGAAAATTAGGGTATTCTCATGATGAGAAAGAAGAGTGGGAAGATAATTTTGCAGAGATATTAGAAAGCTTAAATACGTTTATAAAAGCAGGTAAAATACGTCAGATAGGTTTGTCTAACGAATCACCATACGGTTTGTCTAGATACCTAGAAGAAGCTCGAAAAGGAGCTCCAAAAATGATTACTGTTCAAAACCCATACAGTTTACTTAACAGAAAAGATGAGATAGGCTTAGCAGAGATTTTAATGAGGCAGGAGGTAGGCTTATTGCCCTATTCTCCATTAGGTTTTGGAATGCTTACAGGCAAATATTTAGAGGAGTATCCAGAAGACGGTAGGGTTACAATCTACCCTAATTACAATAGATATCACAACGAGAACTGCTTTGCAGCCACCAGACTCTATAAGAAAATTGCAGATGAGTATGGGTTAAGCCTTACTCAGATGTCCCTAGCCTATGTAAATACAAGACCTTTTGTAACGTCAAATATTATAGGAGCTACATCTGTAAAACAATTAGCGGAGAATATTGAGAGTATAAATGTAGATTTATCTGATGAGATTCTCAAAGCGATAGAAGCCGTACATAAGGATATTCCTAATCCTGCTCCTTGATGAGGTAGTATGTGATTGATTTACCCAAAAAGGTGTCTCACGACATCATTTACTTTTCCTACTTTAATAATATTGATATTGTAATCCCCATCAGGAATCTTACAATAGGTAGAGATTAAAATGTTTTTAAAGCCTAATTTTTCGGCTTCAAGAATACGTTGCTCAACACGGTTTACAGGACGTACTTCTCCTGCAAGTCCTATCTCTGCAGCAAAGCATAAAGACTTATCGATAGCAATATCTACGTTAGAACTTAAGACGGCTGCTACAACTGCGAGATCTATAGCGGGGTCATCTACAGAAATACCTCCAGTAACATTAAGAAAAACATCTTTTGAACCTAGCTTAAATCCAGCACGCTTTTCTAAAACAGCAAGAAGCATGTTTAATCGCTTAACGTTATAGCCTGTAGTACTACGTTGCGGGGTTCCATATACCGCTGTACTTACCAGGGCTTGTATCTCAATCATTAAAGGCCTCATGCCTTCTAGTGTTGCAGCTACTGCTGTACCACTAAGGTCTTCTGCATTTTTAGAAATAAGTATCTCGCTTGGGTTAGATACCTCTCTAAGACCACTGCCTTGCATTTCATAAATGCCTAATTCATGAGTGCTTCCAAATCTATTTTTATGAGCTCTCAAAATGCGATACACATGGTTGCGATCTCCTTCAAACTGGAGAACGGTATCTACCATATGCTCCAATATTTTAGGCCCTGCAATATTACCATCTTTTGTAATGTGTCCAATGAGAATTACAGGAGTTCCTGTTTCTTTAGCAAATTTTATAAGCTCTGCTGTAGTTTCTCGTATTTGAGAAACACTGCCAGGGCTACTCTCTATATGATTTGTATGTAGTGTTTGTATAGAGTCTATAATAAGAATATCGGGCTCTAGCTCTGAAACATGTCTAAAAATATTTTGAGTTTTAGTTTCAGATAAAATGTAGCATTGTTCACTATCTGGATGAATACGCTCTGCCCGCATCTTTATTTGCTGCTGACTCTCTTCACCAGATACATATAGTGTTTTGTAAGGTAAATTAAGCGAGACTTGCAGGCATAATGTACTCTTCCCTATTCCTGGTTCACCACCTATAAGAGTTAAAGAACCAGGAACTAATCCACCCCCTAAAACACGATTAAGCTCGGTATTGTTAGTCTTGAGTCGTTTCTCTGGAGTGGTAGAGATTTCATTTATTTTAAGAGCTTTTGAAGCTCTTTTTTCTGTTTTCTCGAAAGAGGGAGTCCCTTGTTTCCAATCTTTTTTATCTTCCTTTTGTACGACTTCTTCTACAATTGTATTCCATTCCTTACAAGTGTGACACTGCCCAGCCCATTTTGCATGTTGAGCACCACAGTTTTGACAAAAAAAAGTAGTTTTTAGCTTAGCCATGTGTGCTGTTTTTAACTAAAGCCTATTGTAGGAAAATATTAGTATCCAAAGTCATCCTTAATATTATCCGCCTTTTCGAGCATTAAATCTTTAGTTAAAAAAGAAATTTCATCAAGTAAAAACGCATTTTGATATGCACGCATTGCTTTTTTAGGTTCACCAAGTTGTTCTAGAGCAACTGCAGTATAGTAGTTTCCTAGCATCGTTTCTGGGTATGAATTTCTAGCGAGGTCTCCTAGTTTTTTCATGTCTTCCCATCCACTTCTTTTTTGAAGAGCTCTAAATACGGCCGTAAAATCGTTAATTCTAATAGGCTCTTCAAGTCCATAAAGTTCTTTTATTGAAGCATATTTTTCTACTAGATAGTCATAAGGAGAGCCTGCCATTTCTAAAAGAACTTCTTTGTAATCGTTCTTACTAATAGGTCTATATTTAGAAAAGATGTTCTCTAAGGCGCTTGGAATTGCATTTCCTACTAGCGAGTAGTGTGTAGCTCCCCTAAAATGATCAAAACGATATGTTAGGTTTGGATTAGAGATCGCATCAAGTTTTCCATCAAGAGCCATAGCACCTCTTCGTAAAGATTTAACATCTTCTGAACCTGTTGCTAGCGAGTAAAAAGTCTTTTGTTTGATTTTGGCTAACTGAGCTTCTAAACGAGTATCCATTTCTGGAGAGAGATCCGGACTTAGACTAATATATCCTTGAAATAAAGGATGATCTTTCATTAAGTAAAAGTTTAAGAAGTTTGCGGTTACATTATGTCCTGCAACAATTCTAAAACTCGTAGTTCTATATTTTTTATCTAACCAAGGCATCATCTCTATACCTAAGAATTCAAAAAAAGAAACTCCTGATTTTGAAGGTAATGAATTGACATCGTCATAAAAGGTGTCATCTTCTCTTGTCTCATCTTGAACTACACCTACAACAATTACTTCTGGCATTTCTCCCCAATAGCTAAAATAATCTGCCATTCCTGCAATAGGTTCAAAAAGATAATCACCATCTAATACTACGAGTATAGGGTATTTTTTTTCTGTATTAGTATCGTAGTTGCGAGGGAGTTGTACTTTGAGTTGACGTGTTTGGCCTAGCTTATAAGATCTGATTTCTTCATACTGTATTTGTGCAGAAACTGAAGATGAAATAAAGAGTAGGAGTAAGGCAATTATTTTTGTGTTCATGAGAATAAAATTTTAATACCCTAAGGTACTATTTTTTTTTGGTTACTTAAAATCAAAGTGTATATGGCACACAATCCCCCTAGTATGAGATTAAAAAGGGTTTGTGTACCCCATATAATTCCTCCAAAGGTGTTGCCGTCTATATCGCTATACCCAAAAAACGTGAATACTGCTGCCATGGCTATAGGGTAGAGCCCCATTCCAGCATTTGTAGCGCTCATAGAAAAGGCCCCAATAACGAAAGCAGCTAGAATAACCCCAAAAGATACTCCGTGTAAACCAGGAACACAAAGTGTCACAACCCAAAACATAGCGATATACATTGTCCAAATAAAGAGTGTATGAAAAATGAAAGCACCCGTTTTTTTCATTTTAAGAATGCTTTTGGTTCCTTCTAAAATCCCTAAACCAAATGTTCTAATCTTCACAATAAAAGGGTGATTAGATTTTTTTAAAATACGTAACCCAATAACACCTAAAGTTATTAATACAAGCATACTTATAATAGAAGGGATAGGATTTGCTTTTTCTCCAAAATAACTTATGAGCTCTGTAGACTGTAGACTAATTGCTATAGCCATGACAAGAAGTAACATAATTAAATCTGCAATACGTTCTGATACGATGGTTCCAAAAGCTTTCTCAAAAGGGATTTTATCTGTTTTTTGTAAAGCAACAGCTCGTAAGACTTCTCCGGATCTTAGCACAAAAGTATTGGCAAAATAGCCGGTCATTAGAGCAGCTACACTCGTTCCTAACTTAGGTTTATATCCCATGGGCTCGAGCATGAACTTCCATCTATAAGCTCTTGATATATGACTTAGTGTGGAGAATAAAAAAGAAATTAGTATCCATAAAGGATTTGCATTTTTAATATTCTCCCAAAGATCTATTCTGTCTTGAGGACTCATTCCTCCTAGCCACAACCACATTAAAAAAACTCCCAGCAAAAGTGGGAGTCCTATTTTTAATATTTTTATGAGTTTAGGTGAGTTCACTATTAAGTGAGCAGGTTATTCTCTTCATTAGGGAAGCAAAGTGTTGGTTTAAACTTCTTAGCTTCTTCCACCTCCATAAATGCGTACACAATTAAAATAACAATATCTCCTTTAGATACTTTTCTAGCAGCAGCACCATTTAAAGTGATTTCGCCAGTGTTTCTAGGTCCAGGAATTGCATACGTTTCTAGGCGTTCGCCATTAGTTACGTTTACAATTTGTACACGTTCTCCTTCTATTATATTTGCAGCATCTAGAAGATCTTCATCTATAGTAATACTTCCAATATAATGGAGTTCTGCTCCGGTTACTTTAACGCGGTGAATTTTTGACTTTACAACATTTACTAACATAGGGCAAAGATAATTATTTTAATTAAGTGCAATATTATCTATCAATCTAATTTCTCCAGTAAAAACAGCAATAAATGCGCGGTATTTTTGGTTATTACGCTTTCGCGAAAGCGGTTTCAGGTTTTTAATATTAGCAATCTCAAAGTATTCAAGATCTAGGCCTTCTTGCTTGTCATACATTTGAGTAATTATCTTTTTAATCTGTAAAGCACTTTTTTCACTAAACTGTTCTTGTGCCGTTTGTAGCGTTTTATATATAAAGGGAGCCGCTTTTAATTGCTGAGGAGAGAGTCTTTTGTTACGACTACTCATTGCGAGCCCATCTGGCTGTCTATGTATGGGGCAGCCTGTAATTTTTATGTTTAGCTTTTCAATTTGAGCT
>CAZJRA010000063.1:0-7432 GCA_964548335.1 uncultured Flavobacteriaceae bacterium
CTCTTTTTAAAAATATCGAGCTTAGATTATGGAGGGTAACTCCCTTTTGTAAGCTCTGGTTTGTAGTAGTCTATATTTCTTTCTTGAAAGCGTAATTAACTTGTTTTATAATTTATTTTTATATAATATTAAATATTGATTAATAGTTAATTAAGGTGATTTGTTTAATTTAAAAATTCAAATATTCCTGCAGCGCCTTGACCTGTACCCACACACATCGTAACCATACCGTATTTACCTTGCATATTTCGTTTACGCATTTCATCAAATAATTGCACAGATAGTTTTCCTCCTGTACATCCTAGAGGGTGTCCTAGGGCTATAGCCCCTCCATTTACATTTACGATATTTGGGTTTAAGCCTAATTTTCTAATCACTGCTAGCGATTGAGAAGCAAATGCTTCATTTAGTTCAATAAGTTCTATATCTTTTTGTTGTAAACCTGCTTGTTTTAATGCTTTAGGAACGGCAGCTACAGGACCAATTCCCATAATGCGAGGAGGTACACCGGCTGCTGCATAGTTTACCATTCTTGCAATAGGTTCTAGGTTAAGTTCTTTAACCATATCTTCACTCATAACCATCACAAAAGCAGCCCCGTCACTCATTTGCGAAGAGTTTCCTGCGGTTACGCTTCCGCCTTGAGCGAAAACAGCTCTTAACTTTGCTAAGGCTTCTTTATTAGTTCCTTTTCTAGGGCCCTCATCTTTATTTACCGTATATGATTTTGTAACTTTTTTACCGTTTGCATCAATATAGGTTTGCTCTACTTGGATAGGTACAATCTGATCTTGAAAACGGTCTTCAGACAGTGCTTTTAATGCTTTCATATGAGAGTGATAAGCAAACTCATCTTGATCTTCTCGAGAGACATTAAACTCATTAGCAACAGCTTCGGCAGTATTTCCCATTCCCCAATAGTAATCTTCGTGACCTGCTTTTACCACAGTATCGTAGTTGAGTTCTGGTTTAAAGCCTGTCATAGGAACAGAACTCATAGACTCAGCTCCACCTGCAATAATACAATTAGCCATGCCTGATTGTATTTTGGCGACAGCCATCCCTATTGTTTCAATTCCTGACGAGCAAAAACGATTTACAGTAACTCCTGGCACATCTACCACATCTAATCCCATTAAAGAGATTAAACGCGCCATATTTAAGCCCTGAGCGCCTTCTGGCATTGCATTACCTACAATTACATCATCTATACGTTTTTTATCAAAATCTGGCAGCTCCTTCATCATATACTGAATAGTCTCTGCAGCAAGTTCATCTGCTCGCTTAAAGCGAAATACTCCTCTAGGTGCTTTTCCTACTGCAGTACGGTAAGCTTTTACTATATAGGCTGTTTTCATAATTCTTATAATTTTGAACTGCGTTCAAAGAATCAAGAGTCAAGGACTCAAGAATCAAGACGCCTTATGAATTAAATCGGTTCATAAAATTTGAAATTTTGCTTTGTAATTGACTTACTTGCTTTTCTAAACCTTTAAACATTTCTTCTTGAATATAATTTTGTCTTTTACAGACGATTAATTGTGTTTCAATTTTTGCTTTCCCAAAGCAAAAAGCTAGTTTCTCAACGGTTTCCCTGTTTGTAACATATGCTGTATGCGCTCTAGTGTTTTACGTTCTGTACATAACGATAAAAAAGCTTCACGTTCAAGATCTAATAAATACTGCTCACTCACGCGACTAGGCTCTGATAAATCACCTCCTGCCATTACATAAGCCAGTTTATTTGCTATTTTTTTATCGTGTTTTGAGATGTAGTTAGATGCTTTCATAGCGTCTGTACCTACTAAGAACATTCCTAAGGCTTGTTTTCCTAATACAAGTATGTCGTTACGTCTTACAGGTTGTGTGTAGCCCATATCTGCCATTTGGCGAGCCACGCCCTTTGCAGTTGCTATCTGACGATCTCGATTTACAACAACAATATCTTTTCCTTGTTGTAAGATGTTAAGATTATATGCCTCATGTGCAGAGGTAGAAACCTTAGCCATACCAATGGTAAGAAAATGCTCTTGAAGCACATTTAGCTGTACATCTCCCTTATCAAACTTAGCTGAAGCTCTTAATGCCATCTCTTTAGAGCCTCCACCGCCTGGAATAACACCTACACCAAACTCCACAAGTCCTATATATGATTCTGCAGCGGCAACAACGCGATCTGCGTGAAGTGTCATCTCACAACCACCTCCTAGCGTCATCCCGTGTGGAGCGACAACAGTTGGAATAGCAGAGTAGCGTAAACGCATACAGGTATCTTGAAAATACTTTACAGCCATATTGAGTTCATCATATTCTTGCTCTACCGCCATCATAAAGATCATTGCGATATTAGCACCCACCGAAAAATTGGGTCCTTGATTACCTATTACCAAACCATCAAAATCTTTTTCGGCTAAGTCTATAGCTCTATGAACGCCTGCAAGAACATCACCACCTATTGTATTCATCTTAGAGCGGAATTCTAAGTTTAAGATTCCATCTCCAAGATCTTGAACAGAAACTCCTGAGTTAGAAAACACTTCTGTTTGTTTTCTGATATTATCTAAAATAATAAAAGAATCTTGTCCTGGTTTTTTCTGATGCTTCTTTGTAGAAGCAGCGTATACATAAGTAGCTCCACCCTTAACGGTATAGAAAGTGTTTATGTCATTTTCAAGCATCTCACTAATCCAAGGAGTGACTTCTAGGCCTTCCGCTTTCATTAAATCAATACCTTCTTGAACTCCTATGGCATCCCAAATTTCGAAAGGGCCGTGTTGCCATCCAAAACCTGCTTTCATGGCATCATCTATCTTATAAAGCTCGTCTGTGACTTCTGGAATACGGTTTTGAACATAGGCAAAAAGATGCGCAAATGTTTTACGATAAAACGCTCCTGCTTTATCTTTTCCATTTACCAAAACAGGAAAGCGATCGACTACATTATCTATCTTTTTAGTGAGTTCTAACGTAGCAAATTTTGCTTTCTTCTTAGAACGATACTCTAAAGTGTCTAGATCTAGTGTAAGGATTTCTTTGTTTCCTTCTGCATTTATTGTTTTCTTATAAAATCCCTGTTTTGTTTTAGCCCCAAACCATTTATTCTCTACCATTGTGTTGATAAAAGAGGGTAGGGTAAATAGTTCTTTTCTTTCGTCTTTAGGGCAGTTCTCTGCTATGCCGTTTGCTACGTGAACTAATGTATCTAGCCCTACAACGTCTACCGTTCTAAAAGTAGCACTCTTAGGACGGCCTATAACAGGTCCCGTTAACTTATCTACTTCCTCTACAGTCATCTCTAGGTCTTTTACCGTATGAAAGAGAGACATAATTGAGAATATACCTATGCGATTTCCTATAAAAGCAGGGGTGTCTTTAGCTATTACAGAGGTTTTTCCTAAAAATTGTTCTCCATAATTGTTTAAAAATTCAAGAACACTTTGGTCTGTTTTAGGACCAGGGATAATTTCAAATAATTTTAAATAACGTGCCGGGTTAAAGAAGTGAGTTCCGCAAAAATGCTTCTGAAAATCTTCGCTACGCCCTTCACTCATAAACTGAATAGGAATTCCCGACGTATTAGATGTTATTAGAGTGCCAGGTGTTCTATGTTTTTCTAAGTTTTCAAACACTTGTTTTTTAATATCCAGACGCTCTATAACAACTTCTATAATCCAATCTACATCTTTTACTTTAGCAATATCATCTTCTAAATTTCCTGTAGAAATTCTTTTAGCAAAAGCCTGATTATAAATAGGAGAGGGCTTGCTCTTTAAAGCAGCCTTAAGAGAATCGTTTACGATACGGTTACGCACCACTTTATCTTGAAGACTAAGACCTTTTGCTTCTTCGCTAGCATTTAAATTGCGAGGAACAATATCTAGTAATAAGACGTCCACACCTATATTAGCAAAATGGCAAGCGATTCCGCTTCCCATAATTCCGCTGCCTATGACAGCTACTTTTTTTATTCTTCTTTTTGCCATTACGATTCCTTCTTACTAAGAATTATATATTCTCTTATTTTGTATTAAGTCGTTAATTGTTTCCATTACTTCATAAAAATGATTCATTTTTTCTTCAGAAATATCTGCACGTACCACTTCATTAAAACGAAGTACCTTTTCTTTTGCATTTTCTCTCTTTTCTAAACCACTATCTGTAAGATGAATAAGTACACTACGCCCATCTGTAGGGTTAGGTTTACGTTGTATGAGACCTCTATCTTCCATACTTTTAAGTGTGCGAGATAGGGAAGTAGCTTCCATACCCATACGAGGGCCTAAAGCCGTGGAAGGGGTGCCTTCTCCAGGATGAATACTGAGTAAAGCAAAGGCTGTTGCCATAGTAGTATCAAATTGTGCAACCTGTTCATTATACATTCTCATAACAGCTTGCCAAGTAGTACGTAAACAATAATCTATAGTCTGTTCTTTCATATAACTAAGGTGATAGTATAGTAAATATACAAAATTTATTATGCACGCATAGTAAAATAGACTAGATTTTTGGCTAACAGTTGATCTAATAGGATTTAAAATCCAACAGCAGTATCATCTCCTCGTTTATCAGCACCTCCTTCTAATGTGCCATCGGACAGTACAAGAATACCATCTACTTTCCCAATGATGGGAGCGCTTTCTTGGTTGGTTGGAAATCCCTTAGCTTCTAAAACTTTTATAATCTCTTTATCAAAACTATGTGGTTCTAATAAGATTTCATCAGGTAACCATTGGTGATGAAAACGTGGTGCATTTACAGCATCTTGCATACTCATACCGTACTCATGCACGTTTAAAATGGTTTGTAAGACAGAAGTGATAATCGTAGATCCGCCAGGTGTTCCTACTGTCATCCAAAACTCTCCTTCTTTTTCAACTAAAGTAGGAGTCATACTTGATAGCATCCGTTTTTTAGGTTCGATTTTATTTGCCTCAGCTCCTATAAGTCCAAACATATTAGGGACTCCTGGCTTGCTAGAAAAATCATCCATCTCATTATTTAAAAAGATACCTAACTCATCTACAAATACTTTAGAGCCATAGGCTCCATTAAGTGTTACTGTAACTGCAATAGCGTTACCATATTGATCTACAGCAGAGAAGTGGGTAGTTTCCATACTCTCATAGCTAGGTACTATGCCGTGAGACATATCACTAGATAATGTTGCTTTATCCCAACTAAAACTCTCCATACGGTTTTTTCCATAGGCTTCAGAAATAAGAGTGTCTGTAGGAATTGTTACAAAATCGGGGTCTCCCAAATAAAAGCTTCGGTCTGCATAAGCGCGACGTTCTGCCTCCGAAAGTAATTGAATACTTTCTAAAGAATTATGTCCATACTGTGAGATGTCATAAGGCTCTATCATTTGCATAATCTGAGCTAAGCACACCCCGCCCGAACTAGGAGGACTCATTGAGATTATTTTTAGATTGTCGTACTCAAAAGAGATTGGTTCTCGCCATTTGGCTTCATAATTAGCGAGGTCTTTCATTGTTATAATACCTCCTTTAGCACGTAAATGGTCTACTAGTTTCTGACCACTTTCTCCCTTATAAAATTCATCTTTTCCATTTACAGCAATGCGTTCCAGCATTTGGGCAAGTGCTATGTTTTTAACCACACTTGATTCATTGATTTTTTTTGAATAAAAAGATTCTTCTCCATTAACTTTAATAATAACATCACGTTTTTCGTATAAGCGTTTAGCTTGTTTTTCTGTCACTACATATCCATTACGAGCGAGGTCTATAACGGGTTGTAAGATGGTTTTTAGTGGGAGAGACCCTAACTTTTCATGTACGGCAAACATTCCTGCAAGCCCTCCAGGAACTCCTATTGCGAGACTACCTTCTGTACTTAAATCGGGTATTACATTTCCTTCTTCATCTAGAAACATATCTTGTGTAGCGGCGCTAGGAGCCATCTCACGATAGTCTAAAGCACCATACTCTCCATCTTTAGTACGATATACCATAAAGCCACCACCTCCTAAACTACCAGCATAAGGATAGCATACATTAAGGGCAAGATCGGTAGCTATCATAGCGTCAAAAACATTCCCTCCTTGTTTCATAATATCAACACCTATACGAGATGCTTCTTCTCTAGCAGAAACTACCATTGCTTTTTGAGCAATAAGGCCTATTTGAGGTTCTTTCGGCTTTGTTTTACAGGCTGTAAATACTAGTGTTGCTATTAAAAAAACAGTACACCTTGTGATCCTAAAATTCAATTTCTTCGGAACGAAAATCATATTTCCTTAAGCATGGTTAATAAACGTCAGACAGTGAGTTCCTCTAGTTTTGCTTTCGCGAAAGCTTGTAATTCCTTAAAAAAAGCTGTGAACTCTGTTTCAAAAAGGTCGTAGTATTGCTTTAAATCTTTTATGGCTTCGTCCATAGGAACTCTCTTTTTTATACGAATGTTCATATTGTATAAAACCGTTTCTATCCCTTCTAAAGTAGCATAACTAAGCAGCCAATTTTGTTCCATCATAGGAATCATCATTTTCTGAATACGCGGCGTGAGTAGATCGTGCTTTGTTTTTAATAAGTTGTAGAAATCGTCGATATACTTATCCAAAGCCTTGTTATGATAGGTGTTCCAATTTTTGGCTAAAAAATGATCGTAAAGAATATCTACAATTACACCACTATAATGTCCGTATTTATGATGTAAACGTTTCGTGCTTTGTTTTACAATAGGATGGCTATCTGTATAACTATCTATCCAACGATGTAGTAGGATGCCATGTTGTATTTCGTTAGGATAACTAAGGTATTTTTTTCCCTTAATACCATCTGCCATAAAATTACCTATGGTAACAAGCTCGTCATCATTAGACAGGTATATATGCGCTAGAAAATTCATCTTACCAAGATACACTATGTACTACTTAAATTTAAGGCAATCTCTCTCAGTTCTTAAAAGTTTATGAACAGTCTCCTAATGAGTAGCGCTTATTTGGTATTTTTGCAAACACAATCACAAATAATTAAGATTCCCACAATTGGGAATAAAAAACATACTATGACACTAATTAAATCAATTTCGGGAATACGCGGTACGATAGGAGGTACCCAAGGAACTAACTTAACACCTATAGATGCAGTACAATTTGCAGCAGCTTATGGTACTTGGCTTAAAAACGATCGCACTAAAGATGTGTATAGAGTGGTAGTAGGAAGAGATGCTCGTATTTCTGGAAGTATGATACAAGAGCTTGTAATGAATACTCTAATAGGGTTAGGCATACATGTGATTGATTTAGGGCTGTCGACAACGCCTACAGTAGAAATAGCTGTTCCTATGGAGCACGCAGATGGAGGAATTATTCTTACCGCTTCTCATAATCCTAAACAGTGGAATGCTCTTAAACTACTTAATCATAAAGGTGAGTTTTTAAACGGCGCTGATGGAGAGAAGATCCTTA
>CAZJRA010000064.1:0-7397 GCA_964548335.1 uncultured Flavobacteriaceae bacterium
TCGATTTTGATTCCCACTCTAAGTCTTTTTTTTGCGTGACATTAGCTTTTATTTTTAAGTCAACACCTAGGTTCTCTTGCATAAATTGTTTTGCTGCCAGATTTTCAATTTGTAGAAACGTATCTACTCTTAAATTCTTAAAGACCCAATATTGCGGATGTAAATGCCGGTTTTTATCATAAATTTCGGGGAGCAATTGTATAAATTCATTAAAAGTTATAGCTTTTAGTGCTTGGTATTTCTCCAATGATGATGCATTGCTTATATCATCATCTAAAATATGGAAAAAAATACGTTGGCTACGCGAAAAATAATCTCCGTCATTTAAAGATTTGTTGAGTTTGTCAAAGTAAAATGAGACTAATCTATCGTAAGGATTTCTAACTAGACCAAAACTCTTATAAGGTAAGAGTTTAATTACCCATTTTTTAGATTTCTTCCATTGCCGCTGTCTTTTTAGCATAGAATACATCACCTTGTAATTGGTGGTTAAAGTAATTTTTTTAGAACGGTTTACAAAACTAGGCATCTGCTATTGTGAAGATTGATTCTATTATAATGGAGTATGTAAATCTAGATTAGGGTAGAATACTTGTTTTTCTAGTTCTTCTTAGACCTAGTGTACAGTAACCTCATTTGCAAGTGACTTAGCTCTTTCTGTAACGGCTTTTACATCGCCATCTAAAGAGTCATAAGTAACAACTACTCCCATACGGCGATATGGTCTTGAACTAGGTTTCCCAAACAATCTAAAATCTGTATTAGATGCAGTAGCTACTTTTTCGATGCCTTTAAATGTAGGGTTGTCAGAATGTTTGCTTGCTAGAATCACAGCACTAGCACCTATGCGTTCTTGAGTAATCTCTGGTATAGGTAAGCCTAAAACAGCTCGTAAGTGTAGTTCAAACTCATTAAAATTTTGTGTATTTCCTAAAGTAACCATTCCTGTGTCATGAGGGCGAGGTGAAAGTTCAGAAAAGTATACTCCGTCGTCTGCAATAAAAAATTCTACACCCCATATACCGGCGCCTCCTAAAGCCTTGGTTACTTGTGCAGCCATATTTTGCGCTGTTTTAAGATGGGCTTCTTGCATTATAGCAGGCTGCCAACTTTCTTGATAATCCCCTCGCTCTTGTCTATGACCTATAGGAGGGCAAAAAAGCGTATTTCCATCCCGTTGGGTGACGGTAAGTAGTGTGATTTCATAATTAAAATGTACAAAGCCTTCTACAATTACTTCTGCGACATCGCCACGGGAACCCTCTTGGGAATAGTCCCACGCTTTCTGGATATCGTCTTCGGTTTTTATGGTGCTTTGTCCTTTTCCGCTAGAAGACATTAATGGTTTAACCACGCAAGGCATTCCTATTTGATCTACAGCTTCTTGTAGTGCTTTTGCCGATGTGGCATATCTGTATTGTGCTGTTTTAAGGCCTAAGTCTTTAGCTGCAAGATCTCTGATGGACTTACGATTCATTGTGTAATTAGCAGCTTTAGCACTAGGGATAACGGTATATCCTTGCTTTTCGTAATCATAAAAACGCTCTGTTCTAATGGCTTCTATTTCGGGTACGATGTAATCAGGAGTATGCTTTGCTACGAGTGCATCTAGTGCATCACCATCTAGCATATTAATAACCTCATAGTGGTCTGCTACCTGCATAGCGGGAGCGTTTACATAACTATCTACAGCAATTACAGTTTGTCCTAGGCGTTGTGCGGCAATTACAAATTCCTTTCCTAGCTCTCCAGCGCCTAATAAAAGTATCTTTTTATTCATATCTTTTTGTTTTCGCGAAGGCAAAAATTATCATCATCTCTAGCTTTGTGATTATTTTTAAAAATGTCTTTAACTTACGCGAAATGTTTTCTTGTATTATTAGTTTTTCTGTTGTTATATAAAGATAGAGATCTCTTGTGTTCTTTTCTACACGAAGTAGGAATTAATTTTTACAAAGGTAATTTTACTATGTGTTAGGGTAATCATCTCATAACCTGTGTGTGAAGCCAAAATGACTAGCCTTACTGTTTATGGTACTTACTTTTTTATTTTCATGGATAAAATAAAAAGGTTCAAACTTTATTCTAGCATTCTTGTAAGTCTTTAAAAAAGGTATCGACTTAGTGGGTATCAAAATTTATTTAAAAACCATTGAAATGAAACGATTAAGCACTTTATTATTATTACTTTTTTCGGCTTACATTTTTTGGCAGAGTCCAAATACTTTTATAAAAAAAGCAGATGCTTTTTTTAAAGCAAATGTATCTAATGGACGAGTAAATTATAAGGCTATAAAAAATGATCCATCTCAACTTAATGAGCTTATTGCTTTAGGAAAGGATGTGAGAATATCTACTTCTAATGCTGCTGCTTATCAATCTTTCTGGATTAATGCGTATAACATACACGTGATTAATGCTATTGTTGCTAATTATCCTACAAAGTCTCCTTTAGACATTAAAGGCTTTTTTGATAAAACAACACGTTCAGTAGGAGGGAAGGAGATTGTATTAAATGATATCGAAAATAAATTATTACGCGCAAAGTTTCCAAAAGAAGCAAGATTTCACTTTGTACTTGTATGTGCAGGTTTAGGATGTCCTCCTATTATCGCAGAGGCATATACTCCAGAAAAATTAGAGGCACAATTACAGAGACAAACAAAGATTGCTGTAAACAATCCTAACTTTATCAAGGTAAAAGGGAATAAGGTACAGCTGTCACAAATATTTGAATGGTATAAAGGAGATTTTACTCAGGAAGGTAATGAGATAGATTACCTTAACAAGTTTAGAAATGAAGCAATTCCAACAAAAGCGAAAATTTCTTATTACCCATACGATTGGAGTCTTAACGAAACTAAATAATATATACTTTAATTAATTTTCTAGTCTATATTATTGCTTAAAATAGGGTAGAGAAAACTAACCAAAACCAGAACTAATGAAAAAGAACGCACTATTAATCGCACTAACGCTTATTTTTTCTTTAAGCATACAAGCACAAGATGTAGATGATGATGACCAAGCTGGGTCTGTTATACAAACTCTTACTCCTTCTAAATTAATAGAGAAAGGTCAATACGATGTCAAGTGGTTTAATAACTTATACACCCAAACAGAGAGTACTTTTAGTGAGGGGACAGAGCCAAGACAAACATTTTTTACCTCGTCATTAGATGTGTTTACAGGAGTTTCAAAAAATAACCGCGTTAATCTAGGGGTAATTTTAGAACTTAGGTCTAATGTTATAGATGATAGAGACGCTTTAGATGTATTTAGTTTTGATGGCGAAAGAGGGACTGCTCGTAGTGGTTTAACGTCTATCGCGCCAGCTATAAAATTTGTGCCTTTTGCAAGTGTAGATAACTTTTCTATACAGAGTTCTTTTTCTATACCGCTTATAGATCAAGAAACAGATCAAGGTGTGTTCTTAGATCAAGATGGATTTACATGGCAAAACCGCTTTTTTTATGACTACACTTTTGGAGGAGGAGATTGGCAAGTGTTTGCAGAGTTAAACTCTGAATTACATTTTGGTGAAGAAGCAGTTTTTGATAGTAATTTTGATACAGTAGAAGGAAGTTTTGCAAACGATAGTTTAAACCTTACTCCGGGAGTCTTTTTAAGTTATTTTCCAAGTTCTAAATTTACAGTTCTAGTATTAGCACAGCACTCACAACGCTTAGATCTTGGTAATGATTTTGAACAAGACTTTACTGCAGTAGGGGGAGGGGCAAAATACCAACTTACAGACGAAATTAACGTAGAAACATTATATACAAACTTTGTAAGAGGGGATAATACAGGATTGGGGGCAACCTTTAATCTTGGTCTTAGAGCTGTATTTTAAAAAATATCACAAGCCTAGCTCTTTATGCGCTGGGCTTATATGTGAGATGTTCCGCAAAGCTTTAAAGTCGATTAAAGGCGCTTTGCGGTTTTTTTGATTTTATTCACAGTTTATGAAATCAATCTAATAATATAATACCTTTTAAACTGTTTTAATACGACATGACATGAATCGTATCTTACTCTTTTTAAGTTTTTTTATTGTACTGCAATCTAGTATAGCGCAGCACAAAAAGATTAATGGAGTAAGTTTTGTTGCTAATAGAAACCCTGTAGATAGCACTCATGTTAAACCTTTACTAGATATTAATTCTAATTATGCTGCTGTAATGCCTTTTGGGTTTGTGCCAGTAAATCATAAACCACAAATTGTTCATAATAAAAGAAAACAGTGGTATGGCGAGACTCGCGCTGGAGTTCGCAATTATGTAATAGAGTTACATAAAGGAGGGCTTGAGGTAATGGTAAAACCACAGCTTTGGATACGTCACGGAGAATATACGGGATATCTAAAGATGGAAACAGAAGAAGAGTGGGTGGTCTTAGAGAATCAATACCGTTCTTTTATCATGAACTATGCTACGATTGCTCAAGAACAAAAAACAGCTATATTTTGCATAGGGACAGAGTTAGAGCAGTTTGTGCTTAACCGTCCAGATTTTTGGGTTACTTTAATTAAGGATATTAGAAAAATATACGATGGGAAGCTTACCTATGCGGCAAATTGGGATGAGTATAAACGCGTTACTTTCTGGGGTCAGTTAGATTATGTAGGGATAGATAGTTATTTTCCCGTAAGTGATATGCAAACTCCTACAGTAGAAGATGCTAAGAAAGGATGGAGGAAATGGAAGAAAGAAATTAGTGCTTTCGCGAAAATGCAAAACAAACAAATTCTTTTTACTGAGTGGGGATATCGCAGTATGGATTATACAGGAAAGGAACCTTGGGTAAGTGGTAGAGATATAACAAGTGTAAACCTTGAAGCACAAGCAAATGCTACTCAAGCTGTATTTGAAACTTTTTGGAATGAAGACTGGTTTGCAGGAGGTTTTGTATGGAAGTGGTTTATTTTTCATGAAACCTCAGGGGGTGTTACTAACAATAGGTTTACCCCTCAAAACAAACCTGCAGAAACCACTATAAAAAACTATTATGAAAAGTAGTAAACTCTTTTTGTTATTAGTTTTGATTGTTGGCTGTACACAAGATGATTTAGATGATAACATAGAGGGTGGCAATAATACGTTGCAAGATCTCGCCAGTGTGAATACGTTACAGAGAGATAATGTAATAGCGTGCGCATCAGGTTCGGAAAATCCTAATGAGATTATCGCTTATGTCTATCCTAGAGAAGAAGCTACAGATCTTAGATACTTTGAGACTACAGATGCTACAGTAGATAAAAATGATTTTAGTCTGTATACTCAAATAAACCTTCCTGCCGAAGATTTTTTTAATGGATATCTCAAAAAATTTACAAGACGAACAACAGAAGAGAAATGGGTGATTATTAGCTTTCTCGAAAATGATACACTCCATATTTCTAATCCTATACGTCTAAAACATAAAACAGAAAACACGCTCTTTACAGATACCATTTCTGTTTCGCAAGAACAGGAACGAGAGCCTTTGTTTATATGGAATAATTTATCTAATCTAGACAATGCAATTTACTTTCAAGTAGTGTCTGATGATACTGATGAGTTACTGTCTGGAACCTATACTTTTGAAGAGCAGTTTCAGTTTTATAATCTTACTAACGTGGTGCTTAATATTACCGAGGAAACACCACCTTCGTTGCTTTCTCAAGAAGATTATTATTTTACACTTATGGGTGTAAGTGAAGATAATTGGGTTAATGTTTTAGGACAACGTACCTTTACTGTCGAATAAAAAAACATTCACTTTTTATTATGAAGAGGTTTTGTAATATGCCTCTTTTTTTTGCGTCTACTTACTCAGTTTGAAAAAAACGATTTATGAAAAAAAGTATCCTATTCTTATTGATTTTGTGTTCAGGATTTTTGTATGCTCAAGAGGGAATTGTAGAAAAAATAGATATAGAGGGGCTTAAGCGCACTAAAGAGCCATTTTTGAGAAGGTTAATAAAAGTTAAGGAAGGTTCAGTATATGATTCTTTAAAAGTAGCTACAGATGTAGCGCGTCTTAATAGATTAGCAGGGGTAGCTAGAGCGACTCACACTCTTGAGAAAAACTCTGATGGTAATTATAAGTTAATCTATACAATAGAAGAAAACTTTACAATCATACCAGGCGTACGTATATCTACTGCAAATAATGGAGAATTTGCTTTTAGAGCTTCTGTTTTTGAATTTAATGGCTTTGGGACTAATCAGATATATGGAGGGTTTTATAGTCGTGATGTTTTTAATTCTTATGGAGCCTTTTGGGAAGCACCTTATCTCTTTACTAATAAATTTGGTTTTGGAATTAATTATCAAACGAATGTGTCTTTAGAACCTGTGTTTTTTGAAGAAGGTGAAATAGATTATCGTTTTCAAAGTGATGCTTTTGAAGCTAAGGCATTGTATGAGTTTAACTTTCATAATAATGCAGAGTTAGGAATTCGTTTTTCTAATGAAGAATATATTATTGATGAAGAAGAGCAACCCCTTGTCGATACTACTGGATTTCCTAATAATGTAACAGCAAGTAAAGTGACACTTTTTGGAGAGTATGAGCACAATGATTTGTTAATAGAGTATCAATACATATCTGGATTTAGAAGCCTACTTAATTTACAATTAGCAACGGGAGGGGAAGCGCCTCTAGATGATTTCTTTATAGGGCGTAATGACTTTGAATATTTTAAAAGAGTAAAGAAAAATGGAAACTGGGCTAGTAGAGTGCGCCTTGCATTTGCTTCTAATAACGATAGTGAGTTTGCTCCGTTTGCCTTGGATAATCAGCTTAATATTAGAGGGGCAGGAAATACAATAGATAGGGGTACAGCGGCAATCGTATTAAATACAGAATATCGTCATACCTTATATGAAAAAGGTTGGTTTGTAGTGCAGAGTAATGCCTTTATTGATGCTGGAACTTGGCGTAATCCAGGAGAAGATATTTCTCAACTTTTTGACGGTACTTCTACACGATTATCACCAGGATTGGGAATACGCTTTATACATAAGCGTATATTTAATGCTGTTTTTAGATTGGATTATGGGTATGGTATTGGTGAAGATGCGACAAGAGGAATAGTCTTTGGAATTGGACAATATTTTTAATGAATATACTTTACTTTAGCAAAATCATTTTTTGCTATGTCTAGAATTATAATTGTATTGATATTATTGAGCTTTTCTCTGCAAGGAATTGCTCAAGAATATACAATTGATAAATTTGAGATTCAAGGCAATAAGAAGCTTAAAACATCTTTTATAAAGCTACTTACAGATGTAGAGCCTGGTGAGGTGTTAGATTCTCTCGTATTAGAACAAGATATCATTAGATTAAAACGACTACCTGCAGTAGCGCACGCTTATTATCAAGTTTTCTACTCTTATGACGATAAATAC
>CAZJRA010000065.1:0-7338 GCA_964548335.1 uncultured Flavobacteriaceae bacterium
GAATTCTACTGCCTGATGAGTAGAGGTATCGCCTAGAAATCTCAATTCAAAATGTAATAGGATATCTTTCCCTTTCAAAGGCTTTAATAGTGTATCAATATCAAATGCTTTATCTGCTATAAAACGAATGGCTTCTGTACCATTGCTAATAACGTTTAAGGCAGTTTCGACCGCTTTTGTTGGGTCTAAGATAAAGATATCTTCTCCTATGAACCATTGCTCTGGAGCTGCCACATGGGTCTGATTATCTTGTAAGTTTTCTCTGTGATAAAATGGTTTTACATGGATTCCTTCTGGGCTTTTCCATACCAAAGTATCGTTGTAATCTGCTCCCTTGAGATCTACTTGTATTTTTTGCTTGTAGGTCTTTTCTGATACGGGAGGAAAATCGGTAAATATTTTTTGTTTAGTCATCTTCTTTAGGGATACTGTCTTGGTATTCTATAATATAGATTTCTTCTTTTTCTTTTTTCATAAAATACTCTTCACGAGCAAAACGTTCTAATGCAACACTATCTTTTAAGATTGCGATTTGCGATTCGTCTTGGTTAATTTCCTTTATGAAATATTCTTTATTGCCTTCTAGCTTTTCTTTTTCTTTATTTAATTCTCTGTGAACAAGATATGAATTGCCATCAAAAAATAGCATCCAGATAACGAATACTAGTGTTATAAAAATATAAGGGTTTATACCTAATAAAAGGATACTTCCCAAGATGGGGTTTTTCTTTTTAATTTTTTCAAAGGCACTTTTTAAACCCATAGCACGAAGATACTAAAACCCTATGATAAACCTTCATTAATTATAGTTCTAACAATACCTATTGCAACAGTATTATGGGTATTGTTAGGAATGATAATATCTGCAAAAGAAATGCTAGGCTCTATGAATAGTTGATGCATTGGTTTTAGTACAGTTGTGTGAGTCTTTAGCACTTCGTCTAACTCACGTCCTCTCTCTACGATGTCTCTTTTTAATCTACGAGCAAGTCTTTCGTCACTATCTGCGTGTAAAAATATTTTAACGTCTAATAATGATCTAAGTTCAGGGTGGGTGAGTATTAAAATTCCTTCTATAAGAATTACTTTTTTAGGTACTGTATGTGTGGTCTTGTGTGTTCTAGTATGCTCCTTAAAAGAATATACGGGTTGTTCGATACTCTTATTTTCTTTAAGTAATTTTAAGTGAGCGACAAGAAGTTTAAAATCGATAGCTTCTGGGTGGTCAAAATTAATGTTAAGACGCTCCTCTAGGGGTAAGTGTGAGAGATCGTTGTAATAAGAATCTTGAGAAAGGATGGTGATTTCTCCTTTTGGGAAGGCATCTTTAACCTGATTGACCATTGTGGTTTTTCCGCTTCCTGTACCACCACTTATACCTATAACAAGCATATCTTTTACCTTTTTCTACAAAGGTAGGGGTTTTGCAGGGCGCCTTTTTATTTAAAATTTCTAGAAAAATTAAATTCTTTACAGGAAATACTATTATATTTGCATCCGCTATGAACTACGGGGTGTAGCGTAGCCCGGTTATCGCGCCGCGTTTGGGACGCGGAGGTCGCAGGTTCGAATCCTGCCACCCCGACTTAAAAACCTTGCATTTTGCAAGGTTTTTTGCTTTTATAGAAGGAAGTATATTGAGATTGCTTGTTTTTAAGGACTTTTATATACTATTCGGGATGTGGCGCAGTCCGGTTAGCGTACACGGCTGGGGGTCGTGTGGTCGCAGGTTCAAATCCTGTCATCCCGACAATTAAATGATAAAACACGGCTTTTCTTATTAAGTTTCTTGTAAGGAAGAGACTTAAAAAACTACTTTTGTATTCTAATACATATTACAATACACCTTTTTGTCTTAAAAGATATAGGAAGTGCTAAAGCAAAATAAACAAATATGAAAATAGAACACGTAAAATGCCTAATCATAGGGTCAGGACCAGCAGGATACACAGCAGCAATATACGCAGCTAGAGCAAATATGAATCCTGTTTTATATCAAGGAATGCAACCTGGAGGACAACTTACAACTACCAATGAAGTTGAAAACTTCCCTGGATATCCAGAAGGAATTACAGGACCTGCTATGATGATAGAGCTTATGGAGCAAGCAAAGCGTTTTGATACAGATGTTCGTGATGGATGGATTACTAAGGTAGATTTTTCTGGGGACATACATAAAGCATGGGTTAATGGTGAGACAGAAATACATGCAGATACAATTATTATTTCTACAGGAGCGAGTGCTAAGTACTTAGGATTAGAGTCAGAACAAAAATATCTGAATCTTGGAGGCGGAGTTTCGGCTTGTGCAGTTTGTGATGGATTCTTTTATAGAGGACAAGAAACTGTAATTGTAGGGGCAGGAGATAGCGCTTGTGAAGAAGCTCATTACCTATCTAAACTTTGTACAAAAGTAACGATGCTTGTACGTCGTGACGAGTTTAGAGCATCTAGAATTATGGCCGCTCGAGTTAAAAACACAGAGAATATAGAAATCCTATTTAATACAGAGACAGATGAGGTTTTAGGAGATGGTCAGGTAGTAACAGGTGTACGTGTAGTTAATAACCAAACAGGTGATAAGCATGAAATTCCTGCAACAGGATTTTTTGTAGCAATAGGTCATAAACCTAATACAGATATCTTTAAAGATTATTTAGATCTTGATGAGACGGGATACATAATTAATAAACCAGGTTCAGCACATACAAATGTGCCAGGAGTATTTGTTTCTGGAGATGCTGCAGATCACGTGTATCGTCAGGCAATTACTGCCGCAGGTACAGGGTGTATGGCTGCTTTAGATGCAGAGCGTTACCTTGCAGCAAAAGAAAGTCCTGTGGAAGCATAATTCATTTTTTGAAATACTAAAAGCCCTTTTGAGTTCACTCAAAAGGGCTTTTTCTTTGGAAATACGAGAACCTCTTTTACTTTCTCTATTTTTGTGAGAAATATCTACTTATGAAATTCCCAAGTCCTAGTAAGTTTAACGCCTACACGATGATGAAACTACCTGCAGCATGGCTTATGGGAGTTCGTGTAAAAAGCGTAGATGCTCAAATCTCTGTTGTTTCTGTAAAACACCGTTGGATTAATCAAAACCCTTTTAAAAGTATGTTTTGGGCAGTACAAGGGATGGCAGCAGAGCTTGCTACGGGAGCATTAGTGATAGGGTACGCACAAAATTCTGGTAAGAAGATATCTACACTTGTGGCGAGTAATAATGCAATCTTTACGAAGAAAGCAACAGGCAGGATTCATTTTGTTTGTGAAGAAGGAGACAAGATTAAAGCGACGATAGATAGAGCTCTAGCAACGGGAAAAGGACAAGTCTGTTGGATGAAAGCTATAGGAACCAATAGTGAAGGAATCCAAGTTTCTGAATTTAATTTTGAGTGGACGGTAAAGTTGAAGTCATAATTAGAGTCTTTAACTTTTTGAACCCCTAAATCACTACTTTCTAATTTGGTTTTTTTAATTTCGTATTTTAAGCTAATAGTATGAATTATATTCTCTTTGACGGCACTGTCCGTAATCAATTATTGCCTTTTACGTATACCAGACCAGTAGCAGATATTAGAGTTGGTATTCTTACCATAAGAGATAAATGGGAACATTATTTAGGATCTACTACTTCTACAGTAACAGAAGAATACCTGAGTGAAAAATGGCCTATGGTAGAGTTTCCAGAAAATATAATGATTAACGCTTCTTACCTCCCTACGGCCGATTTGGTTACAATTATAAAAGGGATGAGTGAAAATCAAGCGCTGTTTGATGGAGAAGAGGTAATCGCGTTTTATACTAAGGAAGACCAGGAAGTAGATTTTGATACTTACGATTGTATAGAGTATACATTTCAAGATATTTTTAGAATAGAGTATACGTGGGATATTTTTTCAAAAAATGGACGAGCGATTCAGGAAGATTTTGAATTGTTGACAGAGGGAAGATCCTCTCAACCTATCCCAGATGCGGTACATTGCGTTAACCGTGATCAAATTTTTATAGAAGAAGGTGCAAAAATAGAGATAGGAATACTTAATGCTACAAACGGCCCTATTTATCTAGGAAAAGATAGTGAGGTTATGGAAGGGGCAATTATTAGAGGTCCTTTTGGTCTTGGAGAGCATAGTCAGGTAAAAATGGGAGCTAAAATTTATGGGCCAACCTCTACAGGTCCTAATTGTAAAATAGGAGGAGAGGTAAATAACAGTGTCTTTTTTGGATATTCTAGTAAAGGACACGATGGCTTTTTAGGAAACAGCGTTCTTGGGGAGTGGTGTAACCTAGGAGCAGATACAAATAATTCCAATCTTAAAAATAACTATGCGCCTGTAAAACTTTGGGATTATGAGACAGGACGTTTTGCAAATACAGGTTTACAGTTTTGTGGTCTTATGATGGGCGACCATAGTAAGTGTGGTATTAACACAATGTTTAATACAGGAACAATGGTAGGCGTGGCAACTAATATTTTTGGGAGCGGTTTCCCGCGAAATTTTATCCCGTCTTTTCAATGGGGAGGAGCAAATGGATTTGTAACACATCTACCCAAAAAAGCTTATGAAACGGCACGTATTGCGATGGCACGTCGTGATCTTGAATTATCAGAACAAGACGAAGCGATATTAAACCACATTTTTGAGGAAACTAAGCAATATCGTAAGGAGTAACTATTTAAAGTAATACTTATAGCTAGCAAATGGAGTAAAAATGTTACAAGTATAAAGGTTAAAATATTTTTTACAAACTTTTGATGCTTCTTCTAAGAATTATTTACGGTTCTAACAGAGCAGAAACTTGTTTAGGGGTGCTTACTGTAGATTAATAAAGTAGAACTAAATAATGTAGTTTAAAAAGGAAGGTTTTTAAAAGGCCTTCCTTTTTTTTACCCTTTTCAATACCAGAAAATTCTGAGGGTTTGGAGTTAGTCCGCTTATGTTTTTTCGTGTAAAACGCACCACTTGGTCATAATATAAAGGGATTATAGGTGCTTTAGATACTATGATAGAGTCCATTTGCGTGTAGATAACTTTACGTTTTTCTATGTCTGTCATAGAGAGGCTGTGCTCATATAAAGAATCATAGATTATATCCTTAAAATGAGTGTAATTAGGGCCGTTAGGCGTGAAATTCTTGCTGTAAAAAAGGCTGAGGTAATTTTCGGCATCTGGATAGTCTGCAATCCAACTCGCCCTAAACGTATCTAGCTCCCCGCTACTTTTCATCTGACGTAAGGTAGACGGCGGCATAACTTCTACCTTAACAGAAAGTCCTGATTTTTCTAGTTCGCGCTGTATGTATTCACAAATATCTAGATATTGGCTGTTTGTACCTATGCTTATTTCTGGTTGGGTATCTCCTGTTTCTTTTATGTATTGTTTAATTAGCTTACGCGAAAGCGCTCCATCATATTCATAACCGGCCAAATAGTCAAAACCAGGAAGTCCCATAGGTATAAAACCATGTATAGCAGGTTCTCCAATACCGTTGCGTAAGTAAGTAATCATTTTTTTACGATCAAAACCGTAGTTTACTGCTTTTCGTAGCAATTCAGACTGTACTGCTTGTGATTTACTACCTAGAAAAAAGCCTATATATTCTGTATTTAACTGCGGACTAACGCTCAGGTCTACATTTGCTTTATACTTTTCGCGTAAGCGTCCAGAGGGAGTAAGTAACTCATCTTTGTAAGAAGGATCGAGACTATTTAAGAAATCGATATTACCCTGGGCAAACTGTAAAAATTCACTTTGTTTATCGGGCAAAAAAGTGATTGCTACGGCTTCTAAGTAGGGAAGTTGGACTCCTTGGGTATCATATTCATAATACAAGGGATTCTTCCTAAAAACAAGTTTAACCCCTTCTTCCCATCGTTTAAATTGAAAAGGTCCCGTTCCTATGGGATTGGATCTAAAATCATTACCATAAAAGGATACTATCTCTTTAGGGACTACAGAGCAATAACGCATACTTAACAGTCCTAGAAATGCAGGAAATGCTTGCTTAAGTTGGATCGTAAATGTACTATCTGTAGTAGCCTTATAAGAAGCTACTTTGTTTAATACCCAACTACCTGGAGAAGCTACTTTAGGATCTGTGAGTCTATTAAAGCTATACTCAAAATCTTGAGCATTTACATATCTTGTGCTATCGGTTGTTTTAAATTGCACGTGTTTATGAAACTTTACATCATCCCTAAGTGTAAAGGTATATCTAAGTGCATCTTCTGATACAGTCCAATGCTTTGCAATATCCGGTCGTACGTTAAGGCTGTCATCCAATTGTACTAGTCCATTAAAAAGCTGATTGGTAGGCCATATAATAGAGGGGTTTCTAGCAAAGGCAGGGTCTAGAGTTGATATTTGATATTGCTCATTATATCTAAATACTAAGTGGTCTCTATCATTACTTGAACTTGAAGAACAAGCAGTAAGTACGATGGATACTAAAAATAAAAGAACGAGCTTTACTACGAGAGACCCGCCAAAAGAAGAGTGTAATATTTTTTTTAAGTGATACACTAAATAGTAATATTTTGACCTAAGATATGAATATTTAAAATTGTTTTTAAACTAGAATTTAGTAAAAGAAGCTATGCTTAGTATGTTATAAAAAAGAAAGGTCGTCTTCGTAAAGACAACCTTTCTTTTTTACAGTATATGTACTCATGAATATAATTCACGATTACGTATTTGTATATACTTATGCCAGCATTAATACTGGGCTCTCAATATAATTTTTAAGTGTCTGTAAGAACTGAGCTCCTGTCGCACCATCTACAGTACGGTGGTCACAAGCCATTGTTAACTTCATTGTGTGACCTACAGCAAGTGCTCCATCTTTTACTACAGGCTTCTCTACAATTGCACCTACAGATAGTATTGCACTGTTAGGCTGGTTAATAATAGAGGTGAAGTCAGTTATTCCAAACATTCCTAAGTTAGAAATAGTAAAGGTGCTTCCTTCCATTTCTTGCATAGTAAGCTTTTTGTTACGCGCTTTTCCTGCTAGCTCTTTTACTTCTGCATTAATCTGTTGTAATGACTTCTCATTAGCAAAATTAACTACAGGCACAACCAATCCATCTGGTACTGCTACTGCAACTCCTATGTGTACGTGGTGATTGAGTTTCATACGATCGTCAAACCACTGTGAGTTTACTTGTGGGTGTTGTTTTAAAGCCAGAGAAACGGCCTTTATAATCATATCATTATAAGAAACTTTAGTGTCAGGAAGTTGATTAAACTGCTTTCTAAAGTTCATCATATTCTCCATGTTGAACTCTACATTTAAGTAGTAATGAGGAGCTTTAAACTTAGAGTTAGATAGACC
>CAZJRA010000066.1:0-7316 GCA_964548335.1 uncultured Flavobacteriaceae bacterium
GAGTATCTCCCACATGTAAAAGATACGTTTGGAAGGTTTCCGTCTTCAGAAAGTTTGGCTTTTCAAAATGACTTTTTACAAATACCTGTAGTAGACGAATGGATAGAACGTCTTCGAGAAGTCTTTGTAGCATATTATCCAGATGTGCCATTAAAACCCTTAGTGTTTAGAACGAACCTAACAGTTAAAGTGCCTCAAGTATTTGTATATCGAAAGATTGGATTTTTAAGAACAGTAGGAGGATATGTGCAAGATCTTGTTGCGTTACGATTTATAGAGGTGTTTGACCGTACGAAAGTTTTGTTAGGAATACGAAAAGACCCTTATGATGTATTTACTTGGTTAGTTAATTTTCAAAAACAAAGTGAGCATAAGTTTAATGTGCTATTTGAATTAGGAGATCAAACCAGTGAGACTACAAACGTGAGGTATAATAAACAACGCTTCCAATATATTATAAAAATGATGGGAGACTATTGCAATGTAGGTTTACTAGCTTCTGTAATGTCCTCAAAAGTGGTTACAGAATTAAAGAAAGAAAAAAACAGACTGGAAGCAGTGGTAAATAAACCGTTGCACATTACACAATTTGCAAACCATCAGTTTAAAATACCTAAGAGTTATAGGACACTGTTGGATCAAGAGGTAACAAAAGATTATAGTATGGGATATCCTGGAGAAGTGGGGTTTAGAGCAGGAAGTTGTAGACCTTTCCTTTTTTATGATTTGGATTATGAAATGCAAACACCATTACTTTTAACTCCAGTGTCATTACCTCTAGAAGCCGTAATTAATGTAAATGATAAAACAGTAAACTTTGTTGAGGTTAATACGGTTAAGAAACGCGTTCAGAAACTAAAAGGAGTACTCGCTGTTAGTTGTACTAATAAGATACTGTCAATAAGTATATGGCGATCTTTGCTTAAAAAGGTAACGACTACATCCTAATGAAAGATATAAAAGATATTTTTTTTGATTTAGATCATACTTTGTGGGATTTTGATCGTAATTCTGCTTTAGCTTTTAAAACTGTTTTTAAGTTGAATGATATTTCTATTGACTTTACTAAGTTTTTAGAAATATATACTCCTATTAATTTTAAATACTGGAAATGGTATAGGGAAGATAGAGTGACTAAAACTCAGTTGCGATACGGAAGGTTAAAGAAGACTTTTGATGGGCTTGGAGTAACTATCACAAATGATATTATAGATAAGTTATCTAACGATTATATCGCTCATCTAACCAGCCATAATTACCTATTTGATAATGCAATAGATGTATTAGAGTATCTAAGTAAGAAATACAATCTTCATATTATAACTAATGGTTTTCAAGAAGTACAGATAAAAAAGCTAGTTAATTCTAATATAAATCACTATTTTAATACAATAATCACGAGTGAAGCAGCAGGCGTAAAGAAGCCTCATGCTAGAATCTTTGAACTAGCTCTTAAGGAAAGTAGTGCATCTGCATCCCATAGTCTAATGATAGGCGATACTTATGAAGCAGATATTGTAGGAGCAGAATCAGTAGGAATGAAAACTATTTGTTTTAATTATCACAACGCGATACTACCTGATACTGTTGTTGTAATTAATGACCTTTCTGAGTTAAAGAACCACCTTTAAGCGAATACTTTTAAGTTCTCGTGTTTTCCAAAACAATTATAAGATGATAATGAAGATTTCTTATTTAGCTTTAATAGTTACTTGTATCTGTTTGGCACTATCTTGCTCAAGCGAGCTTGATTTTGACCAGATAGATGATGTGGTGTTAACGCCTCAGATAGATGCAGATATTCTGTTTTTTACTTTAGGAACAGAAGACTTTATAGACACTAGTATTACTGATGAAACGGTTGTCGTAAGAGATACTACTAGGCTTGAGTTTTTAAATGATAGTTTTATAAGAGATAGTGTAGAGGATATTGAGCTTACTTTTCAAATTGATAATAGTTTCTTGCAATCCTTTAACAATCGATTTATTTTTATAAATGAGATAAACGAACCTCAATACACATTAGAGTTTAATGTTGACGCTTCTCTAGATGGTACAACTACAAGAACTTCTATTATAGAACAGGTAAATGAAGATGAGTTACAAGCAATTCTTAGCTCAATAAAAGTGGTTAACGAGTTACAATTAAATACTAATGAAGCTCTTATAAATGGTGAGATTTCTTTTCAGAGCAAAGCACTTTACTCTTTAGAAATAAATGATTTTTAATATGAAGAAATGTCTATTCATATTAATTTCTATGATAGTTTTGAGCGTATATAGCCAGAACAAACCATTGTTGTATGGTGTAGATGACTTACCACAATCGTTATTGTTAAATCCTGGGGCAAACTATAATTATAATGGATTTGTTGGAATTCCATTATTTTCTGGACTTTCTGTTTCTGGAGGGAGTTCTGGAGTGAGTGCTTGGGATATTTTTAGACCGGGAAATGATATTAATACTCAGCTTGATGGAGTAATACGAGACTTAGATAATAAAGATGTATTTACTGTAAATCAACAACTCGAAATCTTTTCTGTAGGTTGGTTAGGTAGTAATAAAGAAGTGTTTTACTCTGCGGGAATGTATCAAGAGACAGATTTTGTGTTTTACTTTCCTAAAAATTTTGTTTCGCTTGCTTATGATGGTAATGCAGATTTTATAGATAGATCTTTTGAGTTTTCTGATATTTCACTTGCAGCAGAGTTATTGAGCGTATATCATTTTGGAGTAAATAAAAAAGTTTCTAAAAAACTGAGATTAGGGGCTAGAGCAAAATTGTATATGAGTGCAGCAAATATTAACAGTACTAATAATCAAGGTTTTTTTAGAACCCGTAGTACTCCAGAAGGTCCTAATTTTTTCACTCATGAAGTGGTGAGAGGGAATGTAGGGGTTAGTTCTTCTGGATTAGCAGGTATTATAGATAATGATGAAGGAGTTTCTAGTATAGTTAGTAATCTATTAGTTAGCCCCAATAGAGGGTTAGGATTAGATATAGGAGGGTCATATGATATATCTAATCAACTTTCATTAAGCGCAAGCTTTATAGATGTTGGATTTATTTCTCACAGAGATAATTTAAAAACATTTAGGGCATTTGGTTCGCATGCTTTAGATGGGATTGAGTTAGAATTTCCAGACATTCAAGAAGGACAAGAAACGATTGACTATTGGAATCAACTAGTTACTGGAGTCTTAGATGATTTTTCTGCAGGTGATGTTGACGATTTGGATGTTATACTAGAACAAGAGTATACGACCTGGCGTCCATTTAAATTTAATGCAGCAATAAATTATGCTTTCGGTTCAGGTTTTAAAGGAGAATGCAATTGTAGAAACCAAAGTCGTATTCAATATGATTCTCAATTAGGGTTTCATATTAATACTATAAAAAGACCCCGAAGTATTCTTGCCGCGGCAACACTTTATTATGATAAAGACTGGTGGCCTTTTTTTAAAACAAAAATAAGTTATACCGTAGATGCCTTTTCTAGAAAGAATGTGGGACTATTAGTTTCTACAAAGATTAAGAATTTTAATTTATACCTTGCAGCAGATAATTTGTTAGACTATAATGATGTAACGAAGGCACGACAACTTTCAATGCAAATGGGAATGCAATTAGTCTTTAACCCAGAATAAGAATATGCAGTACAAGTATTTATTTCTTTTAATAACTATAATTAGTTTTAATACAGTTGCTCAGTCTTTAGATAATTATAAATATGTATTGGTTCCTAATCGCTATCCTTGGGTTAGCGAGGCAGATAAATATCAGATTAACTCATTAACTACTTTTTTGTTTAACAAATATGGGTTCAATGCTTTTCAGTTAGGAGGTACACTACCTTCTGACTTAAATAAGAACGTATGCAATACATTAACAGCAGATGTTGTTGAGGTCTCAGCGTATTTAAAAACGAAACTAAAAGTAGTTCTTAATAATTGTGATGGAGAAACTCTATTTGTATCACAAGTAGGGATAAGTAGTATAAAAGAGTATAAATGGGCCTATCAAGAGGCTTTACGGGAGGCTTTTATTTCTGTTAAAGCATTAAAATATAAGTATAGAGAAAGTAATGGTCCAAATGCAAATTTAGAGAATACTGAGACTCAAGAAATACCTGTTGTAAATAAAGAAAATATCGAGTTGCCTAACACAACCAAATTAGAGATAGCTAGTTTGGAAACTAACGAGTATTTAAGTCAAGATGGTAGTTATCTTTTAAAAGTAGAGAACCAAAGGCTAGTTTTTTATGAAGACGATAAAACAATAGGCTCTTTAATTCTTGATAAAAAATATAATAATAAGTACTTAATTAAAACATCAGAATTTTCTGGAAACGGATATTTTCAAACTGATGAAGTTTTTATTGTAGAACGAGAAATAAAAGGTATACAGGGTAGTATAAAAATGGTGTTTGTAAAAAATAACTAGTACCTATATTTTTCTCTCCATTTAGAACGTAAGAAGTCTCTTAACCCTTTTTCCCTCACATTGTCTCCTGGTTCATATAATGTGATGTTACTAATCTCTTGAGGTAGAAATTCTTGAGCTATAAAATTACCTTCATAGTCGTGAGAGTATTTATAATTATCTCCATAACCTATGTCTTTCATAAGTTTAGTAGGTGCATTGCGTAAAGGTAATGGCACAGATAAATTACCTGTTTCTTGCACTAGCTTTTGAGCTTTGCCTATAGCCATATAAGAGGCGTTACTTTTAGGTGAAGATGCAAGATAAGTTACACATTGGCTCAGTATGATGCGAGACTCTGGATATCCTATAGTAGTAACTGCTTGAAAACAATTATTGGCCACAACAAGAGCTGTTGGGTTTGCGTTGCCTATATCTTCTGAAGCCGAAATAATAAGTCTTCGAGCAATAAATTTCACATCTTCTCCGCCTTCTATCATTCTTGCAAGCCAGTAAACAGCCGCGTTAGGGTCGCTACCTCTTATAGATTTTATAAAGGCAGATATAATATCATAATGCTGTTCTCCTGTTTTATCATAGAGTACAGTGTTTTGCTGTACTTTACTTAAAACCATTTCATTACTGACAGTTACCTTTTCTGTAGTTTCTGTACTTACAATTAATTCAAAAATGTTTAATAGTTTTCTGGCATCTCCACCACTTAGGCGTATAAGAGCTTCAGTTTCTTTTAAATCTATCTTTTTTTGGTTGATAATAGTATCCTCTTTTATGGCTCTATGCAAGAGAGATTCTAGGTCTTTTTTGTCAAAAGGCTTTAGGATGTATACTTGACACCTACTTAATAATGCAGGGATTACTTCAAAACTAGGATTTTCTGTAGTGGCCCCTATAAGAGTGACCCAACCTTTCTCTACAGCACCTAATAAAGAGTCTTGTTGAGATTTACTAAACCTATGTATCTCATCTATAAATAGGATTGGGTTTTTTTGAGTAAAAAGTCCTCCACTCTTCTTTGCTTTCTCAATAACCTCTCTCACGTCTTTTACACCACTGCTTATAGCGCTTAATGTGTAAAAAGGTCTACCAGATTGAGAAGCAATAATAGATGCAAGAGTTGTCTTTCCTACACCAGGAGGTCCCCAAAATATAAGTGATGGTATAATACCTGCTTCTAAGGATTTTCGTAAAGATCCCTCTTTGCCTAGCAAATGTTTTTGACTTAGATAGTCATCAAGAGTTTTGGGTCTGAGTCTTTCTGCGAGTGGCGTATTCATCTGTTAAAAATACGTATTTCTTCTATGAATTCTGACAATATTACATCTTTGAGATTTTGGAAGATTTATTGCATACATTATAGTGATGAAAAACCCTAAGGAAACATTTAAGTTCTATAATGGTGTGGTACTATATCCAATCCTACTAGTGCTGGTTATGTGGTTTGTGTATTGGTTTGAAATTAGATTTGGGGTAGATTTTACACGATGGGGAGTGCGTCCAAGAGCCCTTTCAGGATTGAGAGGTATTGTGTTTTCGCCATTTATCCATTCTAGTATGAAGCATCTGTGGCATAATACGGTACCTGTTTTTGTGCTAAGTGCTGCCTTATTTTATTTCTATAAGAATATAAGTTTTCGAGTACTTTTATGGATAACTGTAATAAGTGGGGTAGGGACGTGGTGTATAGGACGAGCATCATTTCATATAGGTATGAGCGGTGTTATATATGGGTTAGCTTCTTTTTTGTTCTTTAAAGGAATTCAAGCAAAGCATTTTCGATTAATAGCCTTGTCACTTCTTGTTGTTTTTCTCTACGGTAGTTTAATTTGGGGTACTTTACCCTTAGATCAAAAAGTGTCTTGGGAAGGACACTTGTCAGGTTTTTTATCTGGAATTATTTTGGGTTTGTTTAGCTTTCGCGAAAGCGTAATTAGTAAACATCCTACGTACGCTTGGGAATCCCCTGAGTATAATGAAGAAAACGACCCCTTTATGAGGCAATTTGATGAGAACGGCAATTTCTTTGAAATACCCAAAGAAGTAGATAACCTAGAGGAAGAGCCTATCTTATATAGGTATATATATAAATCTAATGACTCAGAAGAGTAGTTATTGTCGCTGTCGTACTACTTCGTATAAAAAAGCGCCACAAGCTACCGATACATTAAGAGATGCAATACTGCCCAACAAAGGTAGTTTAGCTTTATTATCTACAATTTTAAGTACTCCTGGAGATACCCCGCTATCTTCTCTTCCCATAACGATAGCAAGAGGATTTGTAAGAGAAAGATCATATAGATTGTCTGTAGTTTTTTCTGTAGCTGCGATTACTTTAACTCCAGAACCTTGTAAATGATAGATAGCATCTTTAATATGGTCTGTTTTTGCAATAGGTATATTAAAGGCTGCTCCAGCAGAAGTTTTTACGGCAACGCCATTTAACGGAGCGCCTCCTTTTTTTGGAATAATGATACAATCTACCCCAGTACACTCTGCAGTACGTATTATGGCGCCAAAATTACGAACATCAGATAAATGATCTAGTATTAAGAATAAAGGCGTCTCTTTTGTGCTAAGAATGCTCTCTATGAGTGTTTCAAGATTATGATAGGCGATAGGGGAGATTGTAGCAACTGCTCCTTGATGATTCTTTGTTGTAAGTCTATTAAGTTTTTCTACAGGTACGTAGGATGTGTTAATGCCATTTTTTTTGATGAGACCATTAAGTTCACTTGTTAGTGGGTTAGTAAGTCCTCTTTGCAGAAACACTTTGTCTATCTCTTTGCCTGCCTCTATGGCCTCTATAATGGCTCTGGTACCAAATACTTGTAAATCCTTTTCCATATCAATTTGTAAATACGTATGCTGCTATAT
>CAZJRA010000067.1:0-7291 GCA_964548335.1 uncultured Flavobacteriaceae bacterium
GAAAATGCGCAACACGTATTGCTTCTTCTGTGGAGATGATACTTTCTTTCTTAGGAGTATACCAAAATAAAAAAGAAAGTACTCCTATGATAAGTGTACATAAAAGCAAAATCCCACTTCTTTTTCTTTTATCGAATAAGAAGTGGGATTTAAAACTATTCATTATTAAGTATCTATTTTTTGGTTTTAACTATAACACCAGATTTTACTTTTTCCATATAAACCTTAAGGTCTTTGGACACACTACCACTCATAAGATACAGTCCTATAAGATTAGGTATTGCCAATGTTAAGAACATCATATCTGCAAAATCAATCACAGCTCCTAAACCTATAGAAGCTCCCAATACTACCGTCATTAAAAATACAATTTTAAAAATATTAGTTACAATCTTAGTTTCTCCAAACAAACTTTGAGCTGCCTGAACACCATAATAAGACCACGTTAATATCGTAGAGAATGCAAATAAGAAGATTGCTATCGTTAAGAATATACTTGCTCCTGGTATTACTTTTCCAAAAGCAACTGCCGTTAATGCAGATCCCGTAGCAGTTTCTCCTGTATATGTTCCTGTAAAAATAAGCACTAATGCTGTAAGAGTACATACTACAACCGTATCAATAAACGGCTCTAATAACGCCACAAAGCCTTCTGAAACAGGGTGATTTGTTTTTGCTGCTGAGTGCGCTATCGACGCAGACCCTAGTCCAGCTTCATTAGAAAATGCTGCCCTCTGAAATCCTAACACCATTACCCCTATAAATCCTCCATATAATGCTTGCGGTTGGAATGCTCCATCTATAATTAATCCGAAAGCACTTCCTATCCCTCCTATATTTGCTCCTATAACAATCAAACACATTAATATATATAAACCTGCCATAGAAGGCACTACTTTATCTGTAACCTTTGCAATTCCTTTAAGACCTCCTACAATAACAATACCTACTAAAATCGCAATACCTACACCTATAATTGTCTTTGCAACACCTCCCACTCCTAATACACTAGATAACTGCGCTGCTGCTTGGTTTGATTGAAACATGGCTCCTGCTGCAAAAGCTGCAAGAATAATAATAAATGCATATATAACGGATAAACCTTTACCTATCTTCTTAAAACCTCTCTCCTCAAAACCTCTTTTAAGATATTGCATAGGCCCTCCAGAAATAGTTCCATCTTCTTCTAGCACGCGATACTTCACTCCCAATGCACACTCTACAAATTTTGATGACATTCCTAAAAGTCCTGCGAGTATTAACCAAAACGTCGCTCCTGGACCTCCTGTAGATATAGCTACAGCAACCCCCGCTATATTACCTAACCCTACTGTTCCTGACACTGCCGTAGCAAGTGCTTGAAAGTGAGTTACTTCGCCAACCGCTGTTGGATCATCATATTTTCCTCTCACAAGATCTAAAGAGTGCTTTATTCCTCTAATGTTAATGAACTTAAATCTAAACGTAAAAAACAACGCTCCTAGAACAAGCCAAATAACCAGAAAAGGAACTTTAATTGTACGTTCAGTTCCATTTGGGTTAAGTAATACATTTCCATTATCATCTTTTACTCTATTATCGTAAAGTCCAAGACCGTAAAAAGGGTCAAAAAAGAAATAAGTATCCATAAACCCTACTACTGGTGCAAAAGAGGCACTTAATTTTTCTGGTATAGAAACCGTAGGTACATCTATCACTACAGTACTCTCTGCATTAGAAGCATCTACAACTCGCACTGTATATTCTTTCCCTTCTGTTGCGTTAGATAAGGTAGTTGTACTTTGGTTAACTCCTTTATCAGACCAATAATATTTATATGGAGCATTCCCTCCCATCGCATTTATGGTTATTGTTGCGGTATTAATCTCGTCTGATTCATCAGATATATTGTAATCTACTTTTAATTCTTGAGAAGACAATATTGATATTGAAAAGACTGATACTAGTAACAGAAGATATTTCATCATTACGTTTTTCTTAGGTTAATTTTATTTAAGATGACAAGATGCAAAAAAATGCTCCTTATTCAAAGAAATGATTCTTAAAATCACAACAGTAATTTAAAAACCAAAGACATTATGCAGCCTTTGTATTTGCTCTGGGCGCCCTATTAAAATGAGTTTAGAGTCTTTTTCCACTATTAAATCTGCACTAGGATTTACAATGTACTTCTCTTTTGGTGTTTTATATCCTATGATGGTACAACCTGTTTTATTCCTTAAATCTATACTTTTAATTGTGGCTTCTTTCCCATCTGGACATACGAGATCAAATGAGATTTCTTCCACATTAGTACTATCGCCCTCTCCTACTACAGAAAGGTTATCTAAAAATTCAATAAGATCTGGATGCACAACTAGACTAGCCATATGATCCCCTCCTATTCTATTAGGCATCACTACACTATTGGCCCCTGCAAGTTTAAGCTTACTATGAGACGTTTCAAATTCTGCCCTGCTTATAATATGAAGCTTTTTATTAAGCTGTCTTGCGCTTAACACCACAAAAAGATTATCGGCATCATCGGGTAAGGCTGTAATTAAAGTATGTGCTCTTGTTATTCCCGCCTCAACAAGCGTCTCATCTTCGTTTGCATTTCCTTTTACAAAAAGAGTTTTTTCGTTTTCAAAGCGCTCTATAATCTCTTCATTACCCTCTCTTATAACAAAGTCTTTATTGTACGCACGTAGTTTTTCTACCGCTTGTTTACCGTTTCGTCCATAACCACATACGATAATGTGACCTGAGAGATTGCTAATTTGTTTTTGCACACGTTTTAATTTTAAAGAATCGTAAGAATTTCAGCTTATAATATACTCTGTAATCACTGTGATAGCATATCCCACAATAACAACACTACACAAAATAAGAATTACTGCAAATATCTTTGCTTCTGGAGTAAGCGGGTTTACTTCTCCATACCCTACAGTAGTAACCGTAATTACTGTCATATACACAGCATCTACCCAGTTATAACCTGCAATTATTTTAAACCCCAGAATACCTACTAACAAAGTAAATACAACAAGTGTTAAGGCTACATAAATTTTAGACCTAAAGAATCTATACATATCTATAAATCAAAAACCGAAGAACGCTTAGTGTATACTAAGTCTTTTAACTTCATTAAAAATGCAAAAGTGATATAAACAGCAAAGCCTACTCCTAGAGTTGCAAACGAAAGATAAATAAAAAACAAGCGCACATTTTTTGCCCTCATCCCCAACCTATCTGCTAGTCTAGAAGAAACATAAAATCCGTGTTTCTCTAGGTAGTGCTTTATTTTATAAATCCATTTTAACATATCGCAAAATACAAAAGAAATCCTACTTTGTATTTATAAAAACACAGTTCCTCTCACGCTTTCGCGAAAGCGTAATAATCCCTAATTTAGCAAGACAGACTACGCTATGAAATTCCAATTAAAATCTGATTTTTCTCCTACAGGAGACCAACCACAAGCCATACAATCGCTCGTTCAAAACTTGAACGCAGATGAAAAATATCAGGTTTTATTAGGAGTTACAGGTTCTGGAAAGACCTTTACCGTAGCAAATGTTATCAAGGAGGTACAAAAACCTACTTTAGTCCTAGCTCATAACAAAACACTTGCAGCGCAATTATACAGTGAGTTTAAAGCATTTTTTCCTGAGAATGCTGTAGAGTATTTTGTATCCTATTACGATTATTATCAACCGGAAGCTTATATCCCTACTTCTGGAGTGTATATAGAGAAAGATCTCTCTATTAATGATGAAATTGAGAAAATGAGATTAAGCACAACCTCATCCTTGCTTTCTGGCAGAAGAGATGTGCTTGTAGTTGCCTCTGTCTCCTGTTTATATGGTATTGGAAACCCTGCTGAATTTCAAAAAAATGTAATTGAAATAAAGCGTGATCAAGTAATCGCAAGAACGATGCTTCTCAAACGACTTGTACAGTCTTTATATTCAAGAACAGAAGCAGATTTTAATAGAGGTAATTTTAGAATTAAAGGAGATATTGTCGAGATTTTTCCTGGCTATGCAGATCTTGCATTTAGAATTCATTTTTTTGGAGATGAAATAGAAGATATCGAAGCTTTTGACCCTGCCTCTAGTCAAGTAATCGAAAAGTATGATCAACTGCGCATCTATCCTGCAAATATGTTTGTCACCTCTCCAGATGTATTACAAGGAGCAATTAATAATATAGGAGAAGACCTTGTAAAACAGGTAGATTATTTTAAGGATATAGGAAAACATCTAGAAGCAAAACGTCTAGAAGAACGCACCAATTTTGATTTAGAAATGATACGAGAGCTAGGCTATTGTTCTGGTATTGAAAATTACTCACGCTATCTTGATGGTCGAGATCCTGGCACAAGACCATTCTGCCTGTTAGATTATTTTCCAGAAGATTATTTAATGGTAGTAGATGAGAGCCACGTTACGACATCACAGGTAAGTGCAATGTATGGTGGCGACCGTAGTCGTAAAGAAAATCTAGTAGAGTATGGTTTTAGACTACCTGCCGCAATGGATAATCGCCCACTCAAATTTGAAGAATGGGAAGCGCTTCAAAATCAAATAATCTATGTCTCAGCAACCCCTGCCGACTATGAACTTCAAAAAACCGAAGGGGCTTATGTTGAACAAATCATACGACCTACAGGGCTTTTAGACCCTATTGTAGAAGTACGCCCTAGCCTTAATCAAATAGACGACCTTATAGAAGAAATTAATAAAGTAGTAGCTCGTGATGAACGCATTTTGGTAACCACGCTTACAAAACGTATGGCAGAAGAGCTTACAAAGTATCTCGACCGTATAGATATCAGAACACGGTATATTCACTCAGATGTAGATACCCTAGAGCGTGTAGAAATTATGCAAGACCTGCGCAAAGGACTGTATGATGTCTTGGTAGGTGTTAACCTTTTGAGGGAGGGACTTGATCTTCCCGAAGTTTCTCTTGTTGCCATTCTAGACGCAGATAAAGAAGGTTTTTTACGTAGTACAAGATCACTTACACAAACCATAGGGCGCGCTGCTCGTAATATTAATGGAAAAGCCATTTTATATGCAGACAAAGTAACCCGAAGCATGCAAGAAACCATAGATGGGTCTGAATATCGTCGTCAAAAACAAATTGCTTTCAACGAAGCAAACGGACTCAAGCCTATGGCTATAAAAAAGAGTTTGGAAAATGTGCTTACGCGAAAGAAAACGTACTCTGCAGAAGCAGAATCTCTTATAAACTTAGCCGCCGAAGCTGCCGAGGAATACTTGAGCAAACCAGAAATAGAAAAGAAAATACGAGATACTCGTAAACAAATGGAAAGTGCTGCAAAAGAGCTTGACTTTATGCAAGCAGCAAAACTAAGAGATCAAATAAAGGTGTTTCAAGAGCAATTAAAACAACTAGCTTAAGGTTTTATTAATTATAAAACCTAGAAAAAATCTCTATCAAACGCTCATTAGGGATCATCTTATTCTCATACTTATCCATTTCATTAAAAACTTGCTCAATAGCTTCTGGGCGTATCCCCATTTTCATGCCATAATTACGCAAGGTATCTATCTCTGTCTTATGAGTTTCTTGATCTACATTCATTAACAACACCAATCTATGAAACTGAGTAATACGCTCTATCTCGGTTTTAAACACCCCACCCTCTATAGGGTTTTGTATTAGTAAGTCTACTTCTTCTTGAGACACTCCTAACCTACCTGCTACCGTATTAATAAAACTATACTCAGATTGTTCTAGTTTTTGATCTGCCAACGCTAGACGAATCATGTCTGACAATATTTGATATTTTTCTCTACTCACAATACGATATATTTTGTGACAATATACTTAATTTAATAAATCTCTTCTTTACTCAAATCGGATACTCTTAGCTGGGCTTATCTTTGTTATTATATAAGAAGGAATAGCCATCATTAATAAACGAAGGGCTATGACACCTACATTAAGCAAAGCTATATAACCAAAGCTTATATGAACAGGTGCTTCGTTTACATAGTACGTCTCGGGGTTTAGGGTAATAACCCCAAAATACTTCTGAATAAACAACGCTCCTAAACCTATGAGATTTCCCCAAAAAAGTCCTACTCCTATTAGATAAAATGAATTGTATAAAAACAATTTACGTATACTCCAATCTGAACTCCCCATCGCTTTAAGAACACCTATCATTTGGGTACGCTCTAAAATAAGTACCAATAAGGCTACGATCATATTAATACCTGCTACAATAATCATCACTGCAATAATTAGGTACATATTAAAATCAAAGAGTTTAATCCATTCAAAAATAGCCGAACTACGCTCTACAATACTCATTGCCCTAAGAGTTGACGCAGAGTTTTGGTATACTTTATTCTTTACTTCTTGTACATCATTAAAGTCTTCTACAAAAAGCTCAAACGCGCCTACCTCATTATCATCCCATTTATTAATACGTCTAATGTGTCGAATATCTGTCATAAGATACACCTTATCAAAATCTTGATATGCACTTTCATAAAGACCTACGATATCAAGTCGTAAAGGCGTAGGCCTTCCTGTATCTTTATTAATAAAATAAACAACTAGTTTATCTCCTAAGACAAACCCTAATCTATTTGCGAGGTAGGTGCTTAGTAAGGTTTCTGTATTTAGTTTTTTATCTGTAAAAATAGGTTTACGGCCTTCTACAATATAATCTGAGATACGCTCCCACTCATAGTCTTCACCTAAACCTTTTACCATTACACCTTCAAAGTCTGTCGCCGTTCTAATTATTCCTGCTTTTGTAGCTACAGCTTGAACGTGTGTAACTTCTGGTACTTCAGTAAATGTTGGATAAAATTCCTGGTCGATAGAAACAGGATTTACAGTTTCTTCGCTATTATTTCCATCAAAATTAGATACCTGAATATCACCGTTAAACGCAGATACTTTCCCTCTAATCTCTCTTTGCAATCCAAAAGTAGTTGCGATTGCTATAAGCATCATAACCATACCGAGCGCAATTGCTATGATTGCAATTTTTATAATCGTACTAGAAGCACTACTTTTATACGATGCTGCCCCGTTTAGTCGTTGGGCTATAAAATACTCTAGATTCAAATGAATAACTTTTTTATCAAAAATACCTTTTTTTTAACGCTATTACTCATTATTTCTTGTGGAAATAGGAATGAAAAAGATCAGGCTTCGTTATCTCTTAGTGGAGAAACATCAAAAATAAATACAAAAACAGCAGCTTCTACAGAGCCGATACCGCTTGTCCCTCCTATTGAAAAGCCCATTATTACAGGAG
>CAZJRA010000068.1:0-7243 GCA_964548335.1 uncultured Flavobacteriaceae bacterium
GTATTAACTATTGGTATGTCGGTAGATGCTAACGTACTTATTTTTGAGCGTATTAGAGAAGAAATAAGAAAAGGAAAATCACAAAAAGATGCGATTAAAGATGGATTTAATAATGCATTATCTTCTATTTTAGATGCAAACATTACAACTTTCTTAACGGCTTTAATACTATTCTTATTTGGAACGGGACCAGTTAAAGGATTTGCAGTAACCTTAATGGTAGGTATCGCAACTTCTTTATTCTGTGCTATTTTTATCACACGTCTATTTATAGATGGGTATGGTAAGAATGGAAAGTCATTAGCTTTCTCTACTGGATTTACTAAAAACCTTTTTGTAGATACTAAAATTAACTTCTTAGGAAAGCGTAAAATCGCTTATGTAATCTCTATTGTACTTATGCTAGTAGGAGCTACATCTCTTGTAACAGGAGGATTAGATGCAGGGGTAGACTTTGTGGGAGGACGTTCTTATACAGTACGTTTTGATCAACCTATGAACCCAACAGAAGTGAGTGATGAACTTTCTAAGACTTTTGGTAGTGCAATTGTAAAAACATATGGTGCAGATAATCAATTAAAGATTACTACAAAACACCGTATACAAGAAACAGGAGTTACTGTAGATACAGAAGTTGAGAAGCAGTTATATACTGCGCTTACTAAGTATCTTCCTAGTGGTCTAACGTTTGATAACTTTAGTAAGTCGTTTGAAGGTAAGACAATAGGTAAGATGAGTTATAATAAAGTAGGACCTACAATTGCAGATGACATTAAGAGAGGAGCTTTAATAGCTGTTATAGGATCCTTAATTGTAGTATTCTTATATATCTTATTACGATTTAGAAGATGGCAGTTCTCTCTTGGAGCAGTTGCTGCAGTATTCCACGATGTATTAATCGTATTAGGAATCTTTGCTCTTACTAAAAACTTGATGCCATTTGATATGGAGATTGATCAAAACTTTATTGCGGCAATCCTTACCGTAATTGGATACTCGCTCAATGATACCGTGGTTGTTTTTGACCGTATACGTGAGTATATTAAAGAGCACGGTTCTACTCGTGGATTCTCAAAGTTAATTGATCAAGCATTAAACAGTACATTAAGTCGTACATTAAATACATCTGTAACTACATTAATTGTGTTATTAGCAATCTTCTTCTTAGGAGCAGATTCTATTAGAGGGTTAATGTTTGCTTTAATAATTGGGGTATTAGTTGGTACTTACTCTTCATTATTTATTGCAACGCCAGTAATGTTTGATACAGTACAAACGAAGGCACTAAAAGAAGAAAAGAAAGAAGACGAAGAAGCTTAATTCTTTTATTTCTATAGTTTTTAAAGCCCCGTTGCATTTATGTAACGGGGCTTTTATAGTTTATATAATGAAGTTATTTTCTGCCTTGCTATGACACTCTAAATAAGGAATAAAATGAGGCATAAATACGTTTTGTAAATGACTTACCTTATAGAGACTATAAATAGTTTTATATTTTACTGAATACTAAATATCTGCCATAATGGCTTTCTCCCTAAAAGGCATTATTTTTGCAAACCAATTAATAAAAACAGATGAGCTTTTTTAAAAAAATATTTTCTAAAGAAAAAAAGGAGACTCTAGATAAAGGCCTAGAAAAATCAAAGAGTAGTTTCTTTGAAAAAATGAGTAAGGCAGTAGCAGGAAAGTCTAAGGTAGATGATGATGTTCTAGATAATTTAGAAGAAGTATTGGTAACAAGTGATGTGGGAGTTAAAACCACTATCAAAGTTATTGACCGTATAGAAGCTCGTGTAGCTAAAGATAAATACTTGGGTACAGACGAGCTTAATCGTATTCTTAGAGAAGAAATCGCAGGACTTTTAAGTGAGACTAATACAGGTAATGACACAGAGTTTACGATTCCAGAAGGAACAAAACCTCATGTTATTATGGTGGTAGGAGTAAACGGAGCAGGAAAAACGACTACCATAGGGAAACTTGCATACCAGTTAAAAAAGCAAGGGAAGAAAGTGGTTTTAGGAGCTGCAGATACTTTTAGAGCAGCAGCTATAGATCAATTACAGGTATGGGCAGATAGGGTAGATATTCCTATCGTAAAGCAACAAATGGGAAGTGACCCAGCCTCTGTTGCTTTTGATGCTTTAGAAAGTGGTGTAAACCAAGATGCAGATGTTATTATTATAGACACGGCAGGTAGACTCCACAATAAAGTAAATTTAATGAACGAGCTTACAAAGGTAAAGCGTGTTATGCAAAAAGTAGTAGGAGATGCACCGCATGAGGTATTGCTAGTATTGGACGGATCTACAGGGCAAAATGCCTTTGAACAAGCAAAACAATTTACAGCTGCTACAGAAGTGACAGCTCTTGCAGTTACTAAGCTAGATGGAACAGCAAAGGGAGGCGTAGTAATAGGAATCTCTGATCAGTTTCAAATTCCTGTAAAATACATAGGAGTAGGAGAAGGAATAGAAGATCTTCAAGTATTTAATAAAATAGAATTTGTCGATAGCTTCTTTAAGTAAACGAGCGCAAATTATCTCAACACATTTTCAACATTCAATAAGTTAATTCATACGTATGCGCACAAAAACCCTCAAGAAAAATAAGATAAATGTAGTCACTTTAGGGTGTTCAAAAAACGTGTATGATAGTGAGGTCTTAATGGGACAACTCAAGGCTAATGAAATGGATGTGGTACATGAGGAAGAAGGTAATATAGTGGTTATTAATACCTGTGGATTTATTGATAATGCAAAGGAAGAGTCTGTAAACACTATCTTAGAATACGCAAAGCAAAAAGAAGAGGGCGTTGTAGATAAAGTATTTGTAACAGGATGCTTGAGTGAACGTTATAAACCTGATTTGCAAAAAGAAATCCCTAATGTAGATGAATATTTTGGAACTACAGAGTTGCCAGGTTTACTTAAAGCCTTAGGAGCAGATTATAGACATGAACTTATAGGAGAACGTATTACAACAACTCCTAAAAACTATGCATATCTTAAAATAGCAGAGGGTTGTGATCGTCCTTGCTCTTTTTGTGCCATACCATTAATGCGTGGTAAACACAAATCTAAGCCTATAGAACACCTTGTTACAGAAGCTCAAAAACTAGCAGCAAACGGTGTTACAGAGCTTATACTCATCGCACAAGATTTAACGTATTACGGACTCGATCTTTATAAAAAACGTAATCTAGCTGAGCTATTAGAGAACCTAGTAAAGGTAGATGGGATAGAATGGATACGCTTACACTATGCATTTCCTTCAGGTTTTCCTATGGAAGTATTAGAGGTAATGAAGCGTGAGCCTAAAGTATGTAACTACCTCGATATTCCGTTGCAGCATATATCAGACCCTATCTTAAAATCTATGAGAAGAGGGACCACGATGGCTAAGACTAATGAGTTGCTAGAGCGCTTTCGCGAAAGCGTTCCAGAAATGACAATACGTACCACACTTATTGTAGGATATCCAGGAGAAACAGAAGAAGACTTCCAAACCCTAAAACAATGGGTAAAAGATCAACGTTTTGAGCGTTTAGGCTGCTTTACCTATTCACACGAAGAGAATACACACGCATATAACTTAGAAGATGATGTTCCAGAAGAAGTAAAAATGCAGCGTGCAAATGAGATTATGGAACTCCAATCGCAAATCTCTTGGGAACTCAATCAACAAAAGATAGGGCAAGAGTATAAGATTGTCATTGATCGTAAAGAAGGAAACTATTTTGTAGGAAGAACAGAGTTTGATAGCCCAGATGTAGATAATGAAGTACTTGTAGATGCGACTAAATATTACTTAAAAACAGGTGCATATACTACCGTAAAAATCACAGAAGCAGAAGATTTTGATCTGTACGCTACTCCTTTAGAAATTATAGAGAAGCCTGTTCCTATGCACGCTAAACGAAAGTAATAAATTGTAAAGTAGGTATTAAGAGGGACTAGTTAGACTAATCATCAGTAGCTAATCTTCTTAATCGTTTTATAGCCTTAAAGGTATGTCTAGATCGTGCTTTGTAAGCGGCACTACCAGAAGCATAGCCATCTTCCAGAATGCGATAGAGTTCTGAGTGCACCCAATCTATCTCGGTACCAAGCCAAAATAATGAGACCATTGTATAGGCTTTTACAGCTACTTTTTGCTCTGTAATCATCCAATCAAAACCTGCTTCCACAAGGCGTTCTTTGTGTGTAGGCGTGAGAAATTTTCGAGTAAGCGGGTCTTTTTGTTTGTAATAAGAAAGAGTGAGGTATTCAATAATTTTGGTAATAGGCCGCAAAGCCGAATCTTGATATACAGTGCTCATTTTTTCTGTAAAAATATCAAGATGAGGATACAGCAATGATAAGTCTTGCTTACACACAAAATCACAGAGCCACCCTGCTTTAGGAGATTGTGGGTCATCTACCTTAAAGAGTATTTGTAATAAATAAGGAAAAAGATCGGGCTCATTTATGATTAATTGGCAGTAATAGGAACGTTTCTCACGACTGTGGTTTACATCGTTTAAAAGCTCATATAGCTGTTCTTGTGTCATTTTATTTTATACTTTAGAGTCTTTAAAAATATAAAAATGAACTGGATAAAGAGATTTTTATTACTTGCTTTACTCGTGCTTGTAGTAATGCAGTTTGTGCAACCTGCTAAAAATGAAGGAGGGTACCAATCTCTAGAAGTGTTTCTAAACGAAACAAAACCGACACCTGCTGTCGCAGCTACCTTAAAAACGGCTTGTTATGATTGCCATAGTAATCAAACGGATTACCCTTGGTACAATACTGTTGCGCCTGTGAGTTATTGGATAGCAAATCATATAGAAGAAGGGAAACATCATCTTAATTTTTCTGAATGGGGGAGTTACTCCACAAAACGTAAGGACCATAAGCTAGAAGAAATTCTAGAAGAGGTAAAAGACGGAAAGATGCCTCTAGATGAGTACACTTGGACACACGCAGATGCTAATCTTAACGAGCAACAAATTAATGAACTTTTGCAATGGGCGCAGGTTGCTCGTTTACAGTATGGCCCTCAATTAAAGGTTCAATAATTTTTGAACTACTTTAGGAACGCCTGTTGTTGCTTTTTCTGGGTAGATGTGTAGGCGCTCTTTAGGAGAGATTGAAGGATTAGGGTCTATAAAATGGATGTTTGCTTTCGCGAAAGCATAATCTATCAAACCTGCTGCGGGATATACTTGCATAGAAGTTCCTACAACAATAATATGTGCAGCTTTACTAACTAAGTCTGCCGCAGTGTCTAGTAAAGGAACCATTTCTCCAAACCAAACAATATGAGGTCTTAATTGGTATCCGTTACTAGAGAGATTACCTGTTATAAGGTCTTTTTTCCATTCCATAACATCGGTTTCATGATGTGTACAGCGCACTTTTAATAGTTCGCCGTGAAGATGTGTGACTTGATTACTACCTGCACGCTCGTGTAAATCATCTACGTTTTGTGTAACGATATGCACATTATATTTAGACTCTAAATCTACTAAAGCAGTATGAGCAATATTAGGCTGTACTTTTAGTAATTGCCTACGCCTGTCATTATAAAATTTTAATACTAGATCTTGATTGGTTTCCCATCCTTTTGGAGAGGCTACTTGCATTACATCGTGCCCTTCCCAAAGGCCATCTGCATCTCTAAAGGTTTTTATACCACTTTCGGCACTAATGCCTGCACCTGTAAGTACAACGATGTTTTCTTTCATAAGGCAAGTATATTATGTATTGTTTTTTATTGTTTAAAAATACTGCTTTTTGGGATTTGCAAGAGAAAAGAAAGTATAGACTATTCAAAACATCTAATCGCTAAGAGCTAAAGGCTAGAAGCCAAATAACTCCTTATCTTTATAGTCTAGAAAAAACGAATGGATTATCAATTATTAGAATATTTACAATCATTTTTAACCGAAAGACGTCGTACACTTTTTGATCAAGTACTTGCAGGGCGTACACGTCATATTACAGTTGCGGTAGAAGATGTGTACCAGTTACACAACACAAGTGCGGTGATACGTAGTTGTGAGTCGTTTGGTGTTCAAGATTTACACGTTATAGAAGAGGTAAATGCAAAACGTATAGACCGTGAGATTGCAATGGGAGCTCAGAAATGGGTTGATGTGCATAGGCATACAAATACGGCTTCCTGTTTAAAGAACCTTAAGGCTAACGGATATAAAATTGTAGCAACTACACCTCATAAAAAAGCACATACCCTCCAAGATTTTGAAGTAGGAGAGAAGGCAGCTATCTTTTTTGGAAGGGAAACACAAGGATTAAGCGATGCGGTATTAGAAGCCGCAGACGATTTTATTTATATCCCTATGGTAGGTTTTACAGAGAGTCTTAATATTTCGGTGTCTGCAGCGATTACCTTACAACATTTAATGTCTAAGATTAAGAATTCGGAGATTCCTTGGCAATTAACAGACAGCGAACTTTTTGAAAAAAAGCTAGATTGGACTCGTAAGATGATTAAAGATGTAGTGCGTATAGAAACTCGATTTCTTGAGGGTAGAGAAGAAGAGAGTAAAAAGTAAGGGTTAGTCTCTTTTTAAAACACGGTATTCTTCATAACACTCGCTAATGGCATCTAAGATTTGTAGGTCATTTGCCGTTTGGATAAAATTATCAGAGTAGTTACAGTTGTTGAGAATAGCGTCTATATCTATTCTATCTATTTGTAATAAAGCGGTAAGTGTTTCTCTGTCAAATTTCTTATCCAACAATGCTCTTACATTGTCATCTTCCTTCATTTTACGCAACTTGCTTAATTGCTTGCCCTTTTTACTAAATACATTGTATAAGAAATCTGCGGGGTTAAAAATGGCACTCAACACTTTAGTGACAGCGCCAGGCTGTGATTTTCCTGTTTCATATCCAGAGTTTAATCCAGAAATACTATACCTACTGTTATTGTAAATAGGAATTCGTTTTGCATCAATTTCTAAATAACCTGTAAGTTGTATTTCTTGTAATACAACCTCTTCTAGAGCAATTCCTACTTCTGTCATTTTAATTTTTACGCCTCCAAACTTCACCCAATCGGCACTTACTCTTACTTGTAGTGATTTATATCCTAAATAACTAAAATATAAGGTATCGTCTACCTTTGCTTTTATCTCAAAACGGCCCAAGGCACCAGAAGTAGCTCCTTTTACATTATTAAGGTTTACAATATTTACATTTTCTAAAGGAATATCTGTAGTAGAACTTAGTAC
>CAZJRA010000069.1:0-7189 GCA_964548335.1 uncultured Flavobacteriaceae bacterium
TTCCATCTACTTCGCTTAAAATAAGTGCATAAGCACCATTTTGGTTTGACTGTAGGAAATGCCTTTAATATTTAATCGCACTAGACTCATAGATGCAAAAATAGGAAAACTTACTGTAGTGAGGAAAAGTGTAAATGAATAAAGGCGATTCTTAAGAATCGCCTTTATGAGTATAGGTGTTGGCTACTTATTTATTTGCAGCCATAAAAGTTCTTAATTTTTCATTAAGCTGAGGTACAATCTCAAAAGCATCTCCTACAATACCATAGTCTGCAGCTTTAAAGAAAGGTGCTTCTGGGTCATTATTAATAACTACTTTTACTTTAGAAGAGTTAATTCCAGCAAGGTGTTGTATCGCTCCAGAAATTCCTATGGCGATATATAAATTAGAAGCTACAGGCTTTCCTGTTTGTCCTACGTGCTCACCATGTGATCTCCATCCTAGGTCAGAAACGGGCTTAGAGCAAGCCGTTGCTGCTCCTAATATTTCTGCCATTTCTTCTATCATTCCCCAGTTTTCTGGACCTTTAAGCCCTCTGCCTGCAGAAACTACGATCTCTGCATCTGCAATAGATACTTTATCTGTTGCTCTATCTACAGATTGTACTTCTACTCCGTAATCTGCATCACTTAAGGTAGGTTCAAAAGATTGAGCAGTAGCAGCTCCTGTTGTTTCTTTGAGACCAAAAGCATTTTTGCCAAGTCCAACGATTTTTACATCGGTATTTATTTCTGTGTGGTTAAAAGCTTTGTTTGTAAAAGCAGTACGCTTTACTTTAAAAGGAGCAGTACTTTCTGGAAGTGCTACGGCGTTAGAGGCGTACCCTGCTTCTAGTTGTACAGAGAGTAAACCTGCAAGATATTTTGCATCTGCACTTTGGCTTAACACCACCACTTTAGCTTCTTCTGATTGTGCAGCTTGCGATATTGCTTTCGCGAAAGCAGACGCATTAAAACCTGTTAATTTATCGTTAGAGATATTTAATACTTTGTCTACCCCGTAGTTTCCTAAACTAGCAGTGTCATTTGCATTAACAGTTACTGCAGTTACCGAAGTTCCCATCATATCTGCAATTCCTTTTGCATAAGAAGCTACTTCATAAGCAGTTTTCTTGAAAGTGCCATTTTCTGATTCTGTATATACTAATACTGACATGTTCTTATGGTTTTAAATGGCTTTTGCCTCGTTGTGTAATAAATCAATTAAATCGTCTACATTATCTACAAGCTTTACAGCTCCTTTAGGAGCAGGCTTCTCAAAAGCTACAGTTGCAGTATCTGATGCAGCTCCTACTGGGTCAACCACACTAAGAGGTTTTTTACGAGCCATCATGATACCTCTCATATTAGGAATACGTAAGTCACTTTCTTCTACTAATCCTTTTTGACCTCCTATTACAAGAGGAAGGTTTGTCGTTACGGTTTCTTTTCCACCATCAATCTCACGAGTAGCGGTTACATTAGATCCATCTACGTCTAGTTGAATACATGTATTAACAAAGTTTGCACCTGTTAATCCTGCGATCATTCCTGGTACCATCCCGCCGTTGTAATCTATAGATTCACGACCTGCAATTACTAAATCGTATCCTCCGTTTTGAGCTATAGCAGCAAGTTCTTTTGCTACTTGCAATCCATCTTTTGCGTCTGTGTTTACACGTATCGCAGTATCGGCACCTATTGCTAAGGCTTTACGTAGTGTAGGCTCTGTTTCTGCTCCTCCCACGTTTACTACATCTACAGAGGCTCCTTGTTTTTCTTTAAACCACATCGCTCTGGTTAAACCAAATTCATCGTTAGGGTTAATAACAAATTGCACTCCGTTTGTATCAAATTGAGTGTCGTTATCTGTAAAATTAATCTTTGAAGTCGTGTCAGGTACGTGACTTATGCACACGAGTATTTTCATAATTATCTTTTTTATTAATCAGAATCTTGAGGTTTAAAAACACGTCAAGATCACTATTTGTTCGGTTTTCGATACAAAAATAATCATAAAAAGCCATATTTACTATGCGTGCATAATAAATTTTATAAAATTCAATTTTTGAAGCCCATCTAAATGCTTATTTTTGTATTGCTCTATTATGGAGCATTATGTTATGAACTAGGTGTCTAAAGATTGTATATCCTTGCACCATAAATAAGATAGCCGCCTTTTGCGGTTTATACACTATGAGAACGATTCAATTTAGAGAGGCAGTTTGTGAAGCAATGAGTGAAGAGATGCGTCGCGATGCATCTGTATACCTTATGGGTGAAGAAGTTGCCGAATATAATGGTGCTTATAAAGCATCAAAAGGAATGTTAGATGAGTTTGGAGCAGATCGCGTTATAGATACGCCTATTGCAGAGCTTGGTTTTGGAGGGATAGGTGTAGGTAGTACGATGACAGGTTGCCGTCCTATTGTAGAGTATATGACGTTTAATTTCTCTTTAGTAGGTATTGATCAGATTATTAATAATGCAGCTAAGATTAGACAGATGTCTGGAGGACAATTTAATTGTCCTATTGTTTTTAGAGGACCAACAGCATCTGCAGGGCAGCTAGGAGCAACACACTCACAAGCTTTCGAAAACTGGTTTGCAAACACTCCAGGTCTTAAAGTAATTGTTCCTTCTAATCCTTATGATGCAAAAGGACTTTTAAAAGCAGCTATTAGAGATAATGATCCTGTTATCTTTATGGAGTCTGAGCAGATGTATGGTGATAAAGGAGAAGTGCCTGATGGAGAATATATACTTCCTATAGGAGTTGCAGATATAAAAAGAGAAGGAACAGATGTAACAATTGTTTCTTTTGGAAAAATCATAAAAGAGGCTTACAAAGCAGCAGATGAGTTAGCTAAAGAAGATATCTCTTGTGAAATTATAGATTTGAGAACGGTACGTCCTATGGATCATAAGGCGATTATGGACTCTGTGAAGAAAACAAATAGGCTAGTGATTCTAGAAGAGGCTTGGCCTTTTGGGAATGTTGCTACAGAAATCACATATCAAGTACAGGAGCAAGTTTTTGATTACTTAGATGCACCTATCGTAAAAATTAATACCGCAGATACACCGGCGCCTTATTCGCCTGTTTTACTAGCGGAGTGGTTACCTAACAGTGAAGACGTAATTAAAGCTGTGAAGAAGGTAATGTACAGATAACGCTTTCGCGAAAGCATTAAATAAATAATACACCCTGCCTCAATAGAGCAGGGTGTGTTGTTAGAGACTTATGATTAAAAAAATAGCTTTACTTTTTATAGTATTATTATCTATAACAATGTATTCACAAACAAAGGTGAGTGGAGAGGTTTTTGATAATCAAGGTGAGCCTATTCCCTTTGCAAATATTGTTTTTGTAGGGTCTACAGAGGGTACGATAACAAATGAAAATGGCCTTTTTTACTTAGAGTCAGATACGACTTGGGAAGAAATGAAAGTTTCTTTTATAGGCTATGAAGAACGTTTAATACAGCTTCCTAAGAAAGTTAATTACAAACTTGTAGTTACCCTAGGGCCCGATGATGAGTCCTTAGATGAGGTGTATATTTATACAGGTAAAACCTCTAAAAAGGAAGCAGAAAACCCTGCGATTGCTATTCTGCGTAAGATTTGGTTGAATAGAAAACAAAACGGATTGAGGCAATACAAACAGTATGAGTATAATAAGTATGAAAAGCTTGAGTTTGATCTTAATACTATAGATAGCGCACTTATTAATAGTAAGCTTTTTAGAGGGATGGAGTTTATTTTTGAACAAACAGACACCTCTCGAGTAACAGGTAAAACCTACCTTCCTATTTTTATAAATGAAGCAGTTACTAAGGTATATGGAGACAATCTTCTTAACAAAAAAAAGGAAGTTTTAGAGGGGAATAAAAATAGTGGTTTTAGCGAAAATCAAACCGTTATAGGATTTATCAAAGACTTGTATAATGAATATAATATATATGAAAACTACCTGCAGTTTTTTGACAAAAGCTTTACAAGTCCTATTTCTCGAACAGGTATTCAGACATATAATTATGTGCTAGCAGATAGTGCTTATATAGGTGATAAATGGTGTTATAATATTATTTACTACCCTCGTAGAAAAAATGAACTCACTTTTAAAGGAGACTTTTGGGTAAATGACACCACTTTTGCTGTCAAGAAAATTAATATGCAACTTTCTAAAAGTGCTAATATTAATTGGGTGAAAGAGATTTATATGGAGCAAGAGTATGAGATAAAAAATGACTCTACCTTCTTGTTAGAGAGAGATTACTTTTTATCGGACTTTGCTTTTAATAAAAAAGAGGCTTCACGTGGATTATATGGAAAGAGGACTACTTTGTACGATAATTATCAGTTTGATAAGCCTTTAGATAAAGAGTTTTACGAAAAAGAGGTTTATAACTATGATAAGGATGTTTATAATCGGGATGATAATTTTTGGGAAACTAATAGGTTAGAGGGGCTTAATAAGGATGAGCGTGGTGTGTATAAAATGCTAGATACGCTTAAGACGGTAAAGAAATTTAGAAACTTGTATAATTTAGGATCTGTTTTAGCTTCTGGATATTACGAATTTCCAGACTTAAATTTAGATTATGGGCCTATATTTTCCACGTTTGGGTTTAATGAAGTAGAAGGTTTACGTGTACGTGGTGGTGGTAGAACGTATTTTAGTCAGAATGACCTTGCTCGCCTAGAAGGATTTGGAGCTTATGGGTTTAGAGATCAGAAATTTAAATTCGGATTATCAGGTAAATGGTTAGTAGATAAAAAAAGTAGATTAATTATATCTGGGGGGTATCGTCAAGATGTAGAACAAATAGGAGCTAGCCTTACTACCTCTAGAGATGTTTTAGGAAGAAACTTAGCATCTTCGTCGCTGGTAAATACTGCGACAAATGATAGGCTGACCTCTATACAACTTGCTAATTTTGCTGTAGAGTTAGAACCTATACGCAATTTAAAAACACGTGCAGATTTATCTTCACGTATGCTATCTAGTGCATCGCCAACATTTAATTTAGACTATTTTACTGATGAATCCCAAACCACTACTACAGGGGAATTAACACAAACAGAAGTTGTGTTTTCTACTATTTGGGAGCCAGGTAAAAAAAGCTCAGGATTTGGAGTAGACCGTAGGACTACAAATGAGTGGTTCCCTACTTTTTTTGTGAGCTATACAAAAGGACTTGAAGGTACTTTAGGAAGTGACTTTGATTATGACAGATTGCAATTTTCATTTAAAAAAGGAATACGTTTAGGTGGTTTTGGACAGTTAAATGTATCTACTGAAGTTGGTAAGACTTTTGGAGATGTGCCTTTGTCTCTATTAAGCCCTGTGCCAGGAAATCAATCGCTGTTTTCTATATTTAACACCTATAGTCAGCTTAATTTTTATGAGTTTGTGACAGATGAGTATGCTTCTTTACAATTAGAGCATAATTTTGGAGGGCGTATTTTTTCAAGAATTCCATTCTTGAAAAAACTTAATCTTAGAGAGATTGTTAGTATACGAGGGGTTATAGGTGATATATCTCAGAGTAATATTGATTTGAATAGACCTGCTTTTGAAGACCTTCTCTTTGAAGAGGGAGAACCTATTTCTTTAATCACACCAGACCTTATCGCTCCGACTTTAGAGCCTTACTATGAATATAGTTTTGGAGTGGGAAATATCTTTAATGTTTTTAGAATAGACTTTAATTTTAGAGGAAATTATAACGACCTTCCAGACGCTAGAAGTTTTGGAGTTACAGGTAGTTTTGGCTTCTTCTTTTAATTATACTTTTTGTAAGGTTACGTATACTCGTGTAACCACTGTCTTTACTCATTATCACCTTTAGGAATAGTTCTTGCTATCTTTACTTTGGATATTAAAATCTAACGTATGAGAATTTTCCTTTTTGTAGTAGCTTTATTCTTTTGTCAGTTTTCTTGGTCACAACAGTCTCGATATAGCCAGAAATGGGTGGAAGTCGATACTTTAGAATTGAGAGGGCAAGTTGCTTCTGCTCTTAAAATTGTAGATGAGATTAGGGCCTCTAGTAGAGATAATGAAGGGCTAGATTATGTAAAAGCTTCTATTTTTAGATGGAAGTTTATTAAAATTACTACAGAAGAAGCGGAGAATACGATTCTTAAAGAAGTTAATCAAAACATTGCGGAGAGCTCAGGAGTAAACAAAGCCTTGTTTGGAGCTGTTAAGGCTAAACTACTTAAAGACTATTATGAAACTCAAAAGTATAAATCAAAGAACCGCTCTACAGGCCAAGAAAAAGTGGATGATATTACACGATGGAGTAATCTGGAATTAGTTACAGAGATTATTAATACCTATCAGAAAACATTAAAGGAGAAGGCTACATTATTAAAAATACCTGCGGGTGATATAACAGATTTATTAAGTACGACAATTATAACACGTGCTTACAAACCCACTTTGTACGATATCATTGCCCAAGAGGCAATGCAGTTTTATAGGAATCCTTTTTACGGGATTGAGCGACCAGAGACGTTGTTTAATATAGATAATGCCGTAGTTTTTGGTAATTCTTCAAGTTTTAGAAATTGGGATTTTAAGAGTAAGGATAGTTTAGCTTCTAAATTTAATACGGTAAAACTCCTTCAGGAAATAGAAGAAGTACATAAGAATGATGCAAATGTAACGGCCTATGTGTTTGCGCAATTGGAACGTTTAAGATTTGCAAAAGAACACTATATCAAGTCTGGTAAAGAGGCGCTGTATGAAGAAGCGCTTTTAGAGCTGCTGTCTGCTGAACAGGTAGGATCACAAAAAGATAATAGCCACTCTATATACGGCTTGATACAATATGAATTAGCAAGTTATTATGTAGATCAAGCACCTCGTTCATTCAAAAAAAATCAAGAAGGAGCAAAACGTGATATGTACTCTAAAGCAGAAGATTTATGTACAACGATTATTGCTACATACCCTAATTCTGAAGCTTCTATAAAAGCAACACAATTACTCAAAAAGATACATAGTGTTTCCTTAGCTGTAAAAACCAAGAAACACATATTACCAGGAGTAGAGAATAGGCTTTTTGTAAACTACCGAAATGTAGACAGTTTGCGAGTGAGAATCTTAAAATTATCTGTTTATGAAGATGCATATACATATAGACTACCTATAAAAACCTTAGAACGATTAAAAAGTAATGACTCTGCCACTGTGGTA
>CAZJRA010000070.1:0-7183 GCA_964548335.1 uncultured Flavobacteriaceae bacterium
CAACAGTGCACCATGGACACACAACATCTGAAACAATGTCTATTTTAATTTTATTTGACATGTCATTTTGTTTTTATGTGGGATTAATTCTCAATAAATTAAGTATAAATTGGACAATGAAAAAGTAAAAGTGTTACAAAACTAAATTAAAAAATGCTTTACAACTATGCATAATCGCGATACAAGAAAGCCACCGTACGGGTGGCTTTTTTATCTCTCTTTTTTTGCTTTCGCAAAAGCGTACGAACTCTTTATTAATCTCTATGCATGAATGACTGTTTCCCCAACAGCTCTTCATCGGTCTCTACATGAGCATCGTCTGGCACACAACAATCTACTGGGCATACAGCCGCACACTGAGGCTCTTCATGAAATCCCTTACACTCTGTACATTTATCAGGTATTATATAATAAATTTCATCACTTACAGGTTCTTGTGCCTCATTGGCATCTACTTCCTTACCATTAGGAAGAACAACTTTTCCATCTAAGTCTGTACCATCTGCATATCGCCAGTCATCTGCTCCTTCATAAATAGCTGTATTAGGGCATTCTGGTTCACAAGCGCCACAGTTTATACATTCGTCTGTAATGATAATTGCCATAGGTTTCTTTTTCAATAACTTTGTACAAAAATAGTGCCTAGCTAAAGATTAGACAAGAGAGTATGGATATAGAACAAAGAATTAACGCTTTTACAACATTAGGTAATTTCCTTTCGCAGTTTTCACAAGAAGAAAATATCAAAAATGATACAGTTCCACATAACGAACTATTTTTTGATGGTTTTATACATCAAATGAAAATTGCTAATGAAAATAATGGTTGGTTTACTAAAGAAAATACCCTTTTTGCTATAAAAGAATGGGCTACACTACTTACAGAAGAAAAATTAACTAATTGGCTATCTCACTACTCCTTACCTAGCACTAAACAAAAGACAGTAGCCATTATTATGGCTGGAAACATTCCTTTAGTAGGCTTTCACGATTTCTTATGTGTATTAATCACTGGACATAATGTTATTATAAAACAATCCAGCAATGATAAACACCTACTCCCCTTTTTAGCAAAATATCTAGAATATATTGATACAAGTTTTAAAGAGCGTATAACTTTTACTCAAGATAAAATAGAAGGATATGATGCTGTTATTGCTACAGGTAGTGACAATACAGCTAGGTATTTTGAATACTATTTTGGTAAAAAGCCTAATATCATTAGAAAAAACAGAACATCTGTTGCTGTCCTTACGGGAACTGAAACTCCAGAGCAATTAAAAGCTCTTTCTGATGATATCTTTAGATATTTTGGGCTAGGTTGTCGTAATGTATCTAAAGTGTATGTGCCCCTTGATTATAGCTTTGACGGTTTATTTAATGCTGTTTATAAGTGGAAAGATATTATTAATCACGCTAAGTATGCAAATAATTACGATTATAACAAAGCTGTTTATTTAATGAGCTTATTTGATATACTAGAAAATGGGTTTTTAATGCTTAAAGAAGACCCGAGCTTTAGTTCTCCTATCGCTACACTCTTTTATGAGAGATATGAGTCTTTAGAACATTTAACAAACACTCTCTCAGAAAAGTCTGAACAAATACAATGTATTGTTGCTAGTGATTTTAATAAAAATGAAATCAAATTTGGGGATACCCAAAAACCCACGCTTAATGAATATGCAGATGGGGTGGATACTATTCTATTTTTAACGGAAATCTAAAATAACTGTTCTTAAAGCGCTATTGTTACAAGAAATATGACAAACCTAAATTTAGGATTTTAAATCTATTTAATAATAAGTTTTGTCGTTTCTGAAATCGTTTGATTAGACACCTGTAGCAAGTACATTCCTGTCGCTAATTCACTTGCGTTAATGTTTATAGTTCCTTCCAATAAGTTATCCTGGGCAAATACAACACGACCATTAATATCTAAAATTTGAATTTGTCCTTCTCCCAGATTGGTTGTCATATTTAAACTAATCTGTCCATTAGATGGATTAGGGTACACCGAAAAATTACTTTCTGAAAATTCATTTGTACTTAAAATACAAGAACCAAAATTAGTAACAGATGGTTCATCAAAAGCTTCAGTTTGATCTGTTCTATCATCTATATCCCCTTGATTTGCACTTACTCCAAGTCCCCTCCTCGCAAACACTCCCCAAACATTACACGTAATCTCTTGTTTATCTGCTTCTGGAATCATTGTATTAATCTCTATTGCTGAAAGTACTGCATCTCGAGCATCTACAAACCCAAGTCTACAAGGTTGCATTTTTAGTGCGTCGGTTACTATTTGTAATGCAATGTTATTCCCGCCAGTTCCGTTGTACAAGTCAGCATCAAATCCATACTCATCTATTAGTAACCAAGTCATATCCCATATCATAGTTCCCCATACAGTACCGATACCATGAGGTTGTGACGTAAAAGATGGATTATTAGTAGCTGCGTATGATAAATTATTAATACCCAAATCAGTACTATAAGGCCTTATACGTAAACCTTCTCCATCTATAGTTTCTGCATTAACATACGTTCCAAAACTTCTTGCGTCGTTAGCTAGATCATCTTCAGTCATAGTAAGCATTAGAGCGTAATAATCAGACCAACCCTCATCCATGCTTTCGTCATTTCCTAAACAACTAGAATTTGCAGCACCTCCTGTTAATCTCCTAGTAATACCATGTCCATACTCATGTATTACGACTTCATTATCAAGCCCCGAATCCAACAAAAAGGTTTCTTCTATTGCTAAAAAGCCTTCAACAGATTCTCCTGCCTCTAATGCCATTATAAGAAGATTTCCATCACTTTGAGATACCATAAAACTAGGAATTGTTACTTCACCTCCAAACTCCCCTGGATTCATAGCAAATGGAGCTCCTGTTGTATTATTTACCATAATAACTGCAATAGCTCCTGCATTTTCTGCTGCTCTTACTTTAAAACTAAACTGACAATCACCTCTACGGATTACTGCAATTTTACCTGCCAAATCAGCCTCATTTACAATAGGGTCACAGGCATCTAATGAATCATTTTCACCTGATACGCTATTATCGTCTACTAGAAGTGTAAACATCCCGTTTATAGGAGATTCACCTTCATTTGGAAAAGGATCTCCAAAAATCGCTGGAACTCCAAAATAATCGCCATCAACTCCACCTCCCGAAAACCTAAACGTTTCTGCTGTAGGTAAAGGAGCATCCCATAAAAACAAAGACATTTTGGCATTAGAGCCATCGGGTCCAGCTCCAAAAGTAGCATTATTAAGACCACCTCCGTCTTGAGCATCTACATTAACAAAGTCTCCTCCTACACCTTCTCCAGTATAATTAAACTCTTGAAAATTACCACTCTGCTCATCAAACCCATAGTGATACATTATATCATGAACAACATTGTTTAAATAAAAGATATTGGTCATTACAGCATCAATCATATTTACTGGAGCCGCATTAAAATTATATTCAAAGTCAAAATTTAAGTCTGTCCCACCGTTTGGAGACTCCCCTGTTGTCTCAAAATCTGCATCTAAATCTTCTTGTACGTATACATTATTTCCTCTAGTTATAGTAAAATCTGCACCTTCTATACCATTTACATCATGCCATCCCAAAGGAGAAGCATCTGGATCTTGAGGGTCTACAACTATTAGATTAGCTCCGTCATTAGGGTTGCTTAAGGGTAAAGCAAATACATTATATTGTTCTCCTGCTAGCGCAGTATTTGTTTCTATATTATTGAACCCAAAATTAGACCGTACTTTATTTTTATGAGCTGATGCTTTTTTATGAGAATGAGAAGGTCCAAATGTACAGTTGATAATTAAATCTTGCTTGTTTAATATTTCTCCATTTTCTGCATCTACACGCACACTATACCAATGCGGCTCATCAATCATGTGAATACTTAAATCCCAAGCAAGTCTAAACTCATTAGCTTCTGTTAGTTGGTATACTAATTTAACAGGAACATTATCTAAAGAAACACCTCCTTTATTAAGAAGGATCTCTTTAGAAGAAGTCTTTTCTAATATAGAAAAACTAGATACTCCTGCTCCTAAAATATTGGAAGCTTTTGTAGCAGCCTGCACTGGTGTTAATACCGGTGAAATATTACTGATCTTACTGGCTATACCTGTTTGTAAATTATCTCCTATGTGAATAATTTCTTGTCCTCTAAAAGCTGCGGCAACATTAGCTCCAAAAACTTCTATTCCATTATGTTTTTGAACTGCATACACATGCTCTACTTCACTTCGGCTATTTGTAGATTGATTATAGATTGTTAACTCGCTTATATCCTGTTGTGACATTCCATCAGATGATCTTGATGACAAGAGCCTGCTTTTAAGTAAACTTGTATAATCTTGAGCAGAAACAGTTCCTACTATTAAAAATAAAATAGTAAATGTGTGAGAAAAGTAGTTTTTCATTTATAAATATTTAAAAAAATAAAAGTACTCCTATAAGGATTTAAATAAAAGAAGCCGTCTTAATACTATTAGACGGCTTCTCTTTATAAATTTTGACTAAAAATCCTATTAGGATTACTTTATAATAAGCTTTGTTGCTTCTGAAACATCTTGATTAGATACTTGAAGTAAGTATACTCCTGTAGATAATCCATTAGCATTTATGTTAATAGTTCCTTCCAATAAATTATCTTGAGAAAATACAACACGCCCGTTAAGATCCATAATTTGAATTTGTCCTTCTCCTAAATTAGTTCTCATGCTCACGTTAATCTGACCATTAGAAGGATTAGGAAATACAGAGAAATTATTCTCTACAAACTCATCTACATTCAGCATTACAGGAAATTCACATACCCCTAAATTAGCATTAAAAGTAGGTGCATCAAAAGCTTCTACTTGATCTTGACGAGTTTCAGTAAGCCTTTGTTCTGCACTTAATCCTAAACCTCTTTCTGCAAATATTCCCCAAATAGCACATGTCACTTCTTCCTTATCTTCTTCTGGGATCATTGAGTTAATTTCAATTGCAGCAATTACACCATTACGTGCATCTTCAAATCCTGGAATACAAGAAGTCATTTTTAAACCATCTGTTACTAATTGTATTGCTATATTATTTCCAGATGTACCATTATATAAATCTGCATCAAAACCGTACTCATCTATCAAGTACCAAGTTATATCCCATAACATAGTAGCCCATACTGTCCCTATACCGTGCGGTACAGATATTTCATCTTGATTTAAGGTATCTCCATATGTCAAATCGTTAATATCCCTATCTGTACTGTATGGTGCTGGACGAATTCCTCCATCTGCTTCTGATTCTCCTATAAGGTAATTTACAACCCCTCTAGGTTCTTCTGGAAAATCATCTTCTGTCATTGTGAACATTAAACCATAAAAATCTGACCAACCTTCATCCATACTCTCCTCATTATTTATACAGTTTGGAGCAAAAGGTCCTGCTACTAATCTAGCTGAAATTCCATGCGCATATTCATGAACTACAACTAGGTTATCAAGAGAAGAATCTAACAAATATTCTTGCTGCATAATTAAATTTCCATCAAGAGACTCTCCTCCTAACAATGCTTCTATAAGAGCTTCTCCATCAGATTGTCCGACCATAATAGCAGGTATTGATACCTGGCTTCCAAAGCTTCCTGAAGTCATCGCAAATGGTGCTGAAGGCACACTGTTTACAATAACAACTCCAATTGCTCCATTGTTTTGTGCTTCAAGAGCTTGATCTGAAAATTCACAAGATGCTCTACGCATCACCGCAATGTTACCTGCTAAGGCAGCTCCATTTACGATTGGATCACAACCATCATTAGCATCTGTAGAGCCTTCAGAATTATCATCTTCAACTAAGATTAGTGATGCTGTGATAGGGGTATCTCCAATTCCTGGTACAGGATTTCCAAAATTTGCAGGAATTCCTGTGAAGTTTCCATCTACACTACCACCACTCACATTAAGTGTAAGACTTAATTCTGGCTCGTCAAATAAATGCATCATCATTACAGGTCTAAACATTCCAGCCTCTGGAGGAGTAGCAAAACTAGCATTGTTTTTAAATCTTGGGTCTTGAGATTGAGCTATTACAAAATCATTACCAAAACCTTCTCCTGTATAATTTGTTTCTTGAAAATTACCACTCGCTTCATCAAAACCGTAATAATACATTACATCATGAACTATATTATTTAAATAAAATAAGTTAGTAGTTGTAGCATCAAATATATTTTCAGGCTCTGTATTTAAGTTATATTCAAAATCAAAAACTAAATCAGCCCCTCCTTCTGGCGAGTCACCAAATGTTAGGTTATCCCTATCAACATCATCCTGTGCATACACATTATTACCTCTAGTAATAGTAAAATCAGCGCCTTCTACACCGTCTGTATCATGCCATCCGAAAGGAGATGCCTCTGGATCAGAAGGATCTGTAATTAATTGAGGAGTACCTACATTAGGGTTTATTATTGGTAATGGATATACATTATATTGTGGGCCATTTAAAGCTGTATTTATTTCTTCTGCTTTAAACCCAAAAGAAGATTGTTTTTCACTTTTAGCGATAGACTTAGTAGCATTTTGAGAATGAGAGTGAGACTCAGTAGGTCCAAATGTACAAGTAGCATACCAATCGTTTTCACTTAAAATCTCTCCATTCTCTGCATCTACACGCACACTATACCAATTTGGTTGGTCTAACATATGAATACTTAAATCCCAAACTAGTCTAAACTCATTAGTATCTGTAAGTTGATACATTAATTTAACAGGGACAACATCTGCAGAGACTCCTCCTTTATCAAGAATAACTTCTTGAGAAGATTTTCTTTCTAAGGTTGAAAAATTAACCGTTCCTGCTCCTAAAAGAGAGGCTGCTTTTGTAGCCGCTTGTATAGGTGTTAATACTGGTGAAGCATTTCTAACTCTACTAGCAACACCTGTCTGCAGCTTATCCCCCATATGAATAAGTTCTTCACCTCTAAAAGTAGCTGTAACAATTGAATTAAAAATCTCTATTCCGTTATACTTTTGAATTGCATACACATGCTCTACCCCACTCCTTCTGTTAGTAGATTGATTGTAGATTGTTAGTCCTTCTAAATCCTGTTGTGTCATCCCTTCAGATGATCTTGATGACAAAAGTTTGTTTCTAAGTAAACTCGTGTAG
>CAZJRA010000071.1:0-7081 GCA_964548335.1 uncultured Flavobacteriaceae bacterium
CGCCTACTTATACTCTGTTGTATACTTTTTGCGCCTTTTTATGTAAGTGCTCAAACCGCATCTTACACTGTAAACGGAACAGAACTAGAACTGCGTACAGATGTAGAAGGACCACTCACTTTATTGTGGAATATTATAGACCAAGAGTATCGATATTTTATTAAAAAAGAAGAGACTATCGTAGCGATTGTTAATGAGAAAGTAGGTAAAAAATACACCGATAGTTATAAAAAACAACTAGATACTCTTACTGAAGATTTTCCTGTAAGCTCTGACAAAACAAATCTTACTTTGGCTAGTTTACGCAAATTTGTAAACGCCTATAATACCCAAGCAGACCCTAATTATGTTATTAATAGCACCACGGTGTCAAAACTAGACTTACGGTTAGGAGGTTTTGTAGGAATTACGAATAGTGTTTTTACAAATAACCCTGAGAATATTTCTAACTCGCAGTTAGGTGTAGATTTTGAAATTTTAGATGCTGTTGCATTACCTAGACACGCTATAGTAGTGCAATACAAACAAACACTATCTAGTGATGAGTTTGATTTTAGCTCTTCTCAGTTTTCAATTAACCATAGGTTTAAGTTTGTGAACTCTGAGAAAATAGCCGTTTATCTCAACACAAAATTAATTACCTACACTCGCTCTTCTCGTGGAGATTCTGAAATAGATGAAGAAATAGCACTTGAAATTGAAGAATTAAATGATGGGGGTAATTTTCAAGGACCTATTCTTTTTGGATTAGGTGCTGATATCGCTTTAGGCAAGGGTTTTTTAACTCTTAATTACCACGATGCATACTCCTTTTTTCTAGATGATAATGGTGAGTTCCCCGTAGACGTAAGTATAGGCTATAAGTTTAATCTTTAAGCACTACAGGAATTTTAAACTTTGCCTTTACAGGTAAATCTCTTTTTGTAGCAGGGTGTGCTTTAGGTAATTTATTTATCGCTTCTTGAACCCAAGATTCCAGTAATGGAACTTCGCTACGCACTATTTTTGAAGTACGCAATGAGTCTAAACGAAAAATGCCTCTTTCATTAATTACAAAGTCTACCCAAACAGTATCGTTAATAGGTTGTGTAACAACCAAATCTCTTGTAGCAAGTTCTTTTACTAAGGTTTGTTGGATAGTGTTTTCAAAACAGCGTTTGTGATTAAGCCTATCTTCTGTATCATCACATACTTTAAAAGAGGGGTATTCTCCCACTTCATTAAGCGATACCGCTTCCCATTTTTTGTGCACGAGATCTTCGGGATATACTTTTTTTGTCTCCCACGATGTGCAAGAAACAAATAGTAAAAGAAAAATAACACAAAATGTAAATCGCATAAATAGCTTAAATATAAGTGTGAAGATACTTTAATTTAAACCCTCTAACAAACCCCTTTATCATTCTTAAAAAGATTGTATAAAAAACGAAGTAATCACCTGTTAGAAATGGATTTTTAGTGCCTAACTTTATCATAGGAATCCTATCTTTATCATCTATGAAAAAGACCCTTGCCCTCTTTAATTTTCTGTCTGTTATTCTCGTGCTTGTCGTTAATGGATTATCACAATCTCAACGATGGAATAACACTACCGTGGGAGAAATTAGCAATAAATTTGGTAATCTATTTACCCCTGCTCCTTATGCTTTTTCTATTTGGGGAGTGATTTTTCTAATGCTTCTTGCCTATGGTTTTTTTCAACTTTACAGTGCATTTACAAGCTCAGAAGAATCTACATATATAGAAAAAACGGGTTGGTGGTTTAGCTTAGCAAATCTAGGAAATGCAAGTTGGGTGGTTGCTTTTACCTATGACCAAATCGCGCTTTCTGTGGGTATTATGACCATTATTTTAGTAAGTCTTTTACAGATTATTGTTCGAACAAATATGGCACAACCCCAAGCCTCTTTTAAAGTACGAACTTTGGTATGGATTCCTATCTCCTTATACGCAGGTTGGATTAGCGTTGCTATTATTGCCAATATTGCTGCCTATTTTTCGAGTATCAATATGTTAGGCAGTGAACTCAATCAAGTGATATGGACCATTGCCCTTATTACTATTGCTGTTTTAATTAACACGCTTATGGTATGGGTACGCAATCTAAAAGTATTTGCCAGCGTGGCCGTTTGGGCGCTTATTGCCATATTTATACGCCATAAAGATAGCCTAGAAAGTGTGGCGTATTACGCATTAGTAAGTGCGATAACACTAAGCGTTATTATTATGTTACATTTCTTGAGTCAGAAAGAAAAGAGACAGCTCTCTTCGTAACTTTTCTCAAAAGTTAATTTTTAATGAAAATGAGTGGATTTTAGATTTTGCGCTTTCGGGAAAGCTTTCTCAATCTTATCTTTACCTAAAACCTTTTTTTAAGTGAGTAAAACTACGCTCCTACCTAAACGGCAGGAAATCTCGCAGCATATTGCACAGTCTCCCGCACATGAGAAACTGCAGGAATCTATTGCCCAAAATCATAGAAGTATACAAGCCAAAGGTCTTACAGGGTCTGCACTTTCTTTTACCATACAACAGCTTTTTGGCAATCAAGAACAGCCTATACTTGTTATCTTAAATGATAAAGAAGAAGCGGCCTATTACCTGAACGACCTCGAGCAATTGCGCAAAGAAGAAAATGTACTGTTCTACCCAGGGAGTTACCGCAGGCCGTATCAAATAGAAGAAACCGATAATGCTAATATTCTCTTACGAGCAGAAGTGCTTAACCGCATTAACTCGCGCCGTAAGAATGCACTTATAGTTACGTATCCAGATGCCCTATTTGAAAAAGTAGTGACTCGTAAGGAACTAGATAGACAAACACTCAAAATAGGAGTGAATGATAAACTCTCTATAGATTTTATAAACGAAACCTTATTTGAATACCAATTTAAGCGTGTAGATTTTGTAACAGAACCAGGAGAATTTTCAGTACGTGGAGGGATTTTAGATGTCTTTTCTTTTTCGCACGATGAACCATACAGACTAGAGTTTTTTGGCGATGAGGTAGAAAGCATTAGAACCTTTGACGTAGAGACACAATTATCTAACGAGCAGCTTAAGAAAATTACGATAATGCCTAATGTTGAGAACAAGGCATTAGAAGAAAAACGGGATACCTTCTTACAATACATTTCTAGCAAAACGCTCGTTATTATAAAGAACAGGTCGCTGTTTTATGATCGTATCGATAAAAATTTCGCGAAAGCGCAAGAAGCCTTCTCTAAATTATCACAAGAAATTGCACGTTCTCAACCCAGTGAATTGTTTTGTGCTGCAGACCTCCTTAAAAAAGAGTTAGAGGGTTTTCAGACCGTAGATCTTGGCGAGCCAGAAGGAGTTACCGTAAACACACTTGTGCAGTTTACACAACAACCGCAACCCTCTTTTAATAAGCAGTTTGATTTACTTATTCAAAATCTAAACAGCAATCACGAGGCAGGTTATAAGAATTACATCACTTGTGTAAGCGACCAGCAAGCACAACGTTTTCACGATATTTTTGACGATTCCGAAACTAAAGTCGCTCAATATGAAACCATCGTATTGTCATTATACCAAGGGTTTATAGACGACTCCCTCAAAATAGCGGTGTATACAGATCATCAGATTTTTGAACGTTATCACAAGTTTAATCTTAAAAACGGCTATGCAAAAAAGCAGGCCATTACCCTTAAAGAACTAACAAATCTTAGTGTGGGGGATTATGTAACTCATATTGATCATGGGATTGGAAAATTTGGCGGACTTAAAAAAATAGAAGTAGAGGGCAAACCACAAGAAGCCATTAAACTTATTTATGGGGAGCGTGATATTTTGTATTTAAGTATTCATTCTCTGCATAAAATCACCAAGTTTAACGGGAAGGATGGTAAAGTGCCACAATTGTACAAGCTAGGGAGCCAAGCGTGGAAAAAACTCAAAGCAAAAACAAAATCCCGAGTTAAGCACATTGCCTTTAACCTTATTAAACTCTATGCTAAACGTCGTTTACAAAAAGGCTTTGCCTTTAGCCCAGACACGCATATGCAGCACGAGCTAGAAGCGAGTTTTATTTATGAAGAAACTCCTGATCAAAGCACTGCCATAGAGGCTGTAAAACAGGATATGGAGAGTGATCGTCCTATGGATAGGCTTGTGTGTGGAGATGTAGGTTTTGGCAAGACAGAAGTAGCGATACGAGCTGCGTTTAAAGCAGTAGATAACGGAAAGCAAGTAGCGGTCTTAGTACCTACAACTATCCTTGCTTTTCAGCACGCAAAAACGTTTAGAGAGCGTCTTAAAGATTTCCCTGTACGTATTGAATATCTCAACCGTTTTAGGACGGCAAAACAAAAACGAGAAGTACTAGAAGGGCTAGAAAGTGGAGCGGTAGACATAGTGATAGGAACACACCAGCTCACGAGCAAAAATGTTACTTTTAAAGACCTAGGCTTATTAGTTATAGACGAGGAGCAAAAATTTGGTGTAGCCGTAAAGGACAAACTCAAAACCATTTCAGAAACCGTAGATACGCTTACGCTTACTGCCACCCCTATCCCACGTACCTTACAATTTTCGTTAATGGCAGCAAGAGATTTGAGTACGATTACCACTCCGCCTCCTAACAGGTATCCTATAGATAGCCAGGTGGTACGTTTTTCTGAAGAGACTATACGCGATGCGGTAAGCTATGAGATACAACGTGGCGGACAAGTATTTTTTATTCATAATCGTATTGAAAATATTAAGGAAGTAGCAGGCTTAATACAACGCCTTGTACCCGATGCAAAAGTAGCCATAGGCCACGGCCAGATGGAAGGCAAAAAACTAGAAGAGCTTATGCTCGCTTTTATGAATGGGGAGTTTGATGTACTTGTCTCTACTACTATTGTAGAAAGCGGCCTAGATGTACCTAACGCAAACACCATTTTTATTAATAACGCTAATAATTTTGGGCTTTCTGACCTACACCAGATGCGTGGTCGTGTGGGTAGAAGTAATAAAAAAGCCTTTTGTTATTTTATCACACCTCCTTACTCTGTAATGACAGAAGATGCTCGCAAGCGTATCTCCGCCCTAGAGCAATTTTCGGTATTAGGAAGTGGTTTTAATATTGCTATGAAAGATTTAGAAATACGCGGAGCAGGAGATTTATTAGGTGGTGAGCAAAGTGGTTTTATTAATGAAATAGGTTTTGACACTTATCAAAAAATACTCAATGAGGCTATAGATGAGCTTAAAGAAGATGAGTTTAAAGAACTATACAAAGACGACCCTTCTGTAACTAGAGTAGATAAGGATTATGTAAAGGACACTATTATTGATACTGATTTTACGCTGCTGTTTCCAGACGATTATATAAATAATGTTGCAGAAAGGTACACGCTATATGCAGATCTTAATAATGTAAAAACTGAAGAAGAACTCGCTGCTTTTGAGGCTAAACTCGTAGACCGTTTTGGCCAGCTACCAGAAGAGGCAGAAGACCTTTTAGATTCGGTAAGGATTAAATGGGTAGCTACAAAAATTGGATTGGAAAAAATAGTGATGAAAAAAGGAAAACTCACCGGGTTTTTTATCTCAGACCAGCAAAGTCATTTTTTCCAAAGTCCGTCTTTTGGTCGTGTGTTAAAGTATGTACAAGAAAATGCATATCGAGTGCAGCTTAAAGAGAAGAAGAGCCCTAAAGGCTTGCGCTTACTTCTTAAATCTGATGATGCAAAAACAGTACAAGATGTTGTACGCCTACTACAACCTATGATGCCACAAGCAATCGTTTCTAATCCTTAAGCTTTATGAAACGCCTCCTTTTTTATTGTAGTTTATGTATATCGGTCTTAGGGCACTCACAGTCATTTACCACAAATGGAGCTGTACTCCTTAAAGCACAAATACAATTAGGAAACCAAAATCAAGGAGTTAAAATAGGCGCCTATGCTGTAGGTGCAGCACATTATGGAGATATTGCAATAGAGGGTGGGGTATCGCTATATAGTGGCTATTTATTTAAACGACATATCCAAAAAACAAGAGGGTTTCATTATGGTTATGACTTTTTGGGACTTATAGGAATAGGTAATAATACCAACTTGCTTGCCTCTTCTTTTTATACCGAAACACCACTTTTATTTTCTGATGAAAGGAGTCAGCAATTTTATGGATTTGGATTTGGTTTTGAGAAAGAGTTTTTGCCTGCTAATCTCAACGAATTTGATCAAAGATTAGGAAAATTTCTACTGCGCCTTTCTAATGCACAACACTCCATTAATGTACAGTTTAAAAATGATTTTCGATTTGGAAAAGTCATTAATGGCCAAGGAACAGATTACGGAAACACCGGGCATTTGCGTATTAGCTATAGTGAGTACCGGTCTCCCTTTAGAGCCTTTCATCTAGGGATAGGACTCCAACTTTTTACTCCAGAGGCAGACTATAGTCTCACTCCAGATAATACAGCACATAATTCTGCAGATGGTAGTAAACCTGTATGGCATACAAAAGGAAAGTATAGTAAGCTATTTTATGCCAACCTATATGGATACGGAAGCTATCAAGAGGATGGAGTTTATGCTTTCGCGAAAGCAGGATTAAATTCACAAAAATTAGGTGCTTTTGTTCAGAACACTTTACATGATAGTTTTGGTTTAAACCCACGATTCCCTTGGGATGTTACTGCTAGTGATAAGATATTTATAGAAACGGGTGCGAGCCTTTTTATTCCCGAAGATAATGATTAGGCTTCGCTGCATCATATTACTATTAGGATTACTGCTACTAGAGAGTTGCAGTATTTATAAGCGTTCTTTTTCTGAAACGCTTAAAGAGATTCCAGAAGCTACAAAAAAGCCTATTTACAGATTAGATTTAAGTCATCAAAACCTTCTTGAAGCTCCAGAAAAAATAACGGAACTTTCCCATCTTAAAATGTTGAATTTGTCGGCAAATGTAGGATTGGATCTTGAAAAAACTTTTGAGAAAATCTCCAATCCAGAACGCTTAGAAATTTTAATTTTAGATAGTCTTGAGTTGCGTGAAGTACCTCATAATATAAAAAGATTCACGCATTTAAAACACCTGTCGTTAACGAATAATCCTCATG
>CAZJRA010000072.1:0-7078 GCA_964548335.1 uncultured Flavobacteriaceae bacterium
CTAGTACTGCTTCTCCTACAGCGGCACCTAAAACAATTTGAGTTAAAGAGTCTATTCCTTGATTATTTTTTTAAAATGCACTCCATTAGTAGTATGTATCTTAACTAAATAAAGCCCTTGTTTCAGTTCAGAAACATTAACACTCTCTGAAATAGAGCTTGGATTTTTAAACTGCTTCGACAAAGCTATTTGTCCGTTTAGACTATAAATCTCAACAGCATTTATAGAATTATTTCTAGCCGAAATAGTTATATGATTATTTGTAGGGTTTGGGTATACAAGAATTCCTTCTTGATTTTTATCAAAATCGTTAACCCCTAATGTATCTCTATTTTCAGCAATTCTGTTTACTGATTGTCCTGCAAAATCTCCTTGAGGTAAATCTAAATTAATAGTACTTACGGATCCATCCCAGGTAATAGCATCCCCTATTAATTCAGTATCAACAGTCACTATCATTGAAGCAGGATTGGATGTTTCACACAATGGATTTCCTGCAGAAATTTCATAACCTGTAGTAGTCTTTTTTAACATTATAGCACTTGGCTCATTTACCGTTAGTACAGAACCATCAGTCAATGTAAGGCTTCCTGGGCTATAAAAAATAGCTTGTGTTGTTTCAAGTGTGTTGTGATAAACCGCCTGTACAGTTTGGGTATTACTTAGAATCTGAATAGGTGAATTAGCCTGATAATCGGCTATTGATACTGCATTCGTATTTGGATATATTGCATAAGCATAAGATGCATTTGTAGGATTTATGCCATGATCAATACCTACTGTAAATATATTAGTACCGCTTCTATGATCACTACTAATATTAAAATTAGAATTAGGCAATAAATTTACATACCCCACTTCATCCTGTAAAACCCAATCAAGATCTGTAACAGATGTAGTCCCTGAAGTTGTAACTAATGATTGCTGAGTGTTATTTTCTGAATAGATAACAGTATCATTTTGCACAACCTGATTTAAGGTAGTGAATACCGAAGACGTTCCCGACTCCTGATTAATTCCAGTACCTAAAGCAACGTATTCATCATCAAAATAAAACCAGCTCTTGTGTGCCGTGACCTCTTTTTTGTCATAAATCGTCCCTACAGCACCGTGTAATCCATCACTTACTCCTCCAGCAAAAGCATTCCCATTACTTCCCCCTTCTCCAAAATCAACAAGGGGTAAGTCTGTATTTTGTTCTACAGTAATTCCAGGCCATTGATAATAATTCATAACAGAAAAATAATTTCCTGAATATTCATCACCCGTTCTTAATAGAAAATTAGTTCCTGCAGATGAATAGAAGTTATTAATGCCTTCACCATTACCAGATTCGTTACCAACAGTTCTTGTGGACGTTAAACGAGAGCTTACATAATAGTCCTCTTTACGGTGTATCATATAGTCAAATCTCCAGAATAGTTTATTACCTACAAGCTTTGGTGACCCCGAATTTGTACCGTTAAGAACTCTATCTTGAATTGCTAGAATTTGAGAGTTTTGAGGTGTGTCTAAGCCCGTTAATAAATTTAGATTGTTTGGAAACCTATCATGTATTGATATCGACAACCTTCTCCCTGTTAAGTTTGGATCTTGACGTTGATTATAAATATACCATTGTGTACCGTTTATTATGTTGTTAGTCAAAATATCTATATCTAGAGCATCTGCATAATAATCTGTTCCTTTCGTAATCTTTAATGTTGTTAATGCAGAATTTAGAAATTCATTCTCATAGTGAGAATATAACTGTCTCCCAAACCTACTATGAAAACCATACAACCAATCCTGCTCAATTCCATCACCTGAACGTTGTATTTGTATAAGGCGTTTCATTTGAGCTTTATATTCAAGGAGTTCAGGAGCGCTTCGTGTAAGTATGGATGCTGGTAGAGTCAAAAATATTTGATCGGCGCCATTAGCTCCTTTCCAGTGAATTTGTTGTAAATATGCCCAACGCAAATACGCTATAGAATCATTAAATAACTCTGGATCTTCTTCTTGTAATTCAACATTCATTAAAAATAATCCCGGTCCAAACACCCTAAGATACCCTATATGCCTATGCCACCACCCAGCAGGCCTGTGATCTGTATCTACCCAATATCTTAAACTCGTAAAAAAACTAGCCTTAATATTTGAATCTTTATAATAGGGATCTCCCTCTGTTTGATAAGCTCTAGCAAACTCTGTCGATCTACGTAGGTGCCTTGTTTGACTTGATGTTGATGTGTAATCTAAATCAGAAAAAGATCCATCTGCATTTAGTAATTCTAATGATTCATCAATATCTGTTTCACTAGGGTAATCCATAGCTATTTGCCAGTATCTATCATAAATTATATCAAAATCTGAAGCACTAGACGAGTTTTGAGATGATAAAGTAAGTGCATTAATAACCAATAAACCTGTTAAAAGAACCTTTTTCAAGACGTGTAGTTTATGCATGACGTACTAGTTTAGTTGAGCCCGTCTATAAAATTAGTCTTTTTAAGACATTGACATGCTTATTTATGTAAAGAATAAAGATAAAGCTACAAAATATAGTTTAATCCTGAAGACTAAAAACCAATTAATTAATCATTCTTGTATATCTCCTAATCTACAATTTCCATTTTTTTGAGTAGGAAACTTGCATTCATATTTTCGCAAACACCTTTCTTTAGGGTGTAGTCAAAAAAGAGTTCGTCGTCTACAATACGTGCATCAAAAAAGTAATTTTCTACAGGCGTTAGCTCTTTTGAGGCTTCGGTAAGGCTTAAATCGTGAGTAGCGATAATCCCCGTAGATTTAGATGCGACCAACTTGTCTACAAATTTTCTAGAACCAATTGCCTTATCGGTACTATTTGTTCCTTTCAGGATTTCGTCTAGGATAATAAAATAACGGTCGTTCTTTATCTCGTCTACAATAAATTTGAGCCTTTTTAATTCGCTAAAAAAGTAACTCTCATCATCTGCCAGGCTATCTGTAGTACGCATACTTGTAATTAACTTAATAGGTTGGTACGCTACTTTTTGTGCTGAAAGAGGCAAGCCTAGATTACCCATCACAATTTGCAAAGCCACCGTTCTTAAAAAGGTACTTTTACCTGCCATATTAGCTCCTGTTACAATAAAAAACTGTTCGTCTGCAATCTTAATATCACTAGAAACAGCAATAGTAGGGTCTAGTAACGGGTGTATGGCTTGTGTACTATTAAGAGTATTTCCTTTGCTTATAATCTCAGGGTATTGATACAAGGGGTGGTTAAATGCATAGTTACCTAAGCTATTATAGGCATCAAAAAAAGCAATGGTATCAAACCACACCGGCACCTCTTCTTTATGCTTTTCAATCCACTTTTCAATCTTATGAGCCACTAGAATATCGCGCAAGAAAAACCCATTAATAAAAATAGCTACTAGCACATTATTACGTTGGTCTACTGAGTCTAGCAATTTTGAAAACGATTGTACTTTTCCCGATGTAGCCGTTTCTGTGTTAATGATGAGCTCACGCTTTCGCGAAAGCAAACGACTACTCATTTCCTGCCCCTCTATACTTAGTATGAGTTTTGAATATTGGTTAAACGTACTTTGTGTTTTGTTTGCTAGATTGGCCAAGTCGCTTGTTTTTTTCATAAAACGACTCGTAATTAGGAGTCCTAATCCAAAAAGGGAAAACAAGATATAACCCGAAATAAACTGAAAATAATACGCGATAAATGAAAGTATCGTAATCCCCGAAAAACCATACGATAATGCCTTTGAGAAGGAGGGTGTAAAAGAACTGTAATTTTCTAACCAATCAGACACCTGACCTGCAGAAGCCTCCGTTTTTACTAGCTTAGCAATTGCATAAAACTGTTGCCTCCATACCGCTAGTGCACTCAATTCTTTTATGGCTTCTTGCTTTTCTTGAATCTCCGTTACATTATTAGATAAAAATTTACTCGCAAGCAGGTCTGTACCGCTCTGCAAAGCGGTACGGTTTGCATACTGAAAAAAGGAACCTCTCCCAAACAAGTCTATATCTTGACTATATGCGTGAGTTGGGTCGTTATAGGCAGTACCATCTGGTAAATCGTGAAAATCACGTCTTAAGATACGTAACTCTCTACTGTTGTAATCTACTAGGGCTTGTGTAAAATTTTTGAGGTATCGCAACTTTGTATGACGCGTAATCAAAAACAAAAACAATCCTATTCCTATAGTTAGGAAAGGCACCATCCAACGAAGGTTATCCCAAAATAGGTAGATACAAAAAGCAATGGCTAGAAATACTAGCAATCTAATAGAACTAGAGATATTGAGCTTTCTTTTTACAAGAGTGAGTTCTTCTTTATACTGTTCTAATTGTTGTAAGTAAAATTGTGTAGGCGCTATATTCATAAAGCGTTTTTAGCTATTGCGGGAGTGCTCTGTTGTACATTTAAAACTGCAATTTACAATTGATCTAACTCTGCCCGAAGTTTTTTTGTCATTTTTGACACAATTAGATCGTAAGAATGGTCTACGAGGTCTCTAATAAGTTGGGGGGAGACTTCCTGTAAAATTACGGTGTTCCAATGTAGTTTATTCATATGATAAGCCCCCGTTATTACACCGTCATATTCTTCTCTAAGTAGGGTAGATCGCTCTGGGTCACATTTTAGATTAACGGCGAGTGGTATGCGATCCAAGCCTGTTAATGCAAACATCTTACCCATTACCTTAAAGACCAAGGTCGTCTCATTAAAAGGAAAAGACTCTGTCACTCCTTTCTTTGCCATACAATATTCTCTTAATGCCTCTATATGCATACTAAATTATTTAATCTAGGAAAAATCACCACTCGTGAGACGAAGTCGCCTTTTACAGTAATAAACTTACAAACGGCGTTTATACTTTCCATAAATACTAAAGATCGTGTTTTAGATTGCGACTTGTCTTTTTTTCGCGCAAAGCGTTCATATAAAAATAGGCTAACAATGCCTAAAGCTATACCATAGCCTTACTCTATACGATAAAGCACAGGTTTACTAGGGGTGGCGTCGTTCTCAAAAGAAGCTATCTGTAGGTTAAGAATATAACTACCGTCTTGTACTTGATGAGGTACATAAATCATTTCTGTAATTGTCGCGTCTAATCTAGGCTCTTCTGGAACATTCCAGAAAGCTCTATGAGACAGTAATTTTCCCTCATCTTTTTCTGGATCTACACTGGGTAAGTCTATAAGCAAGTGTTTTACTCCTAACTCCCTAAGATGGTGCATTGCAGTTTCTGACATAAAAGGCCATCCTTTATGAGACCATTGTCTTGTTTTTTTATCCTGCGTGTTAGGCATTGTACGTATAACAAGAGCTTCTGGCTGCTTCTCTTTTAAAGCATACATTAGTTGCTTACGCGAAATAACAAGCTCTTCTCCTCTCACCTCTGGAGTTACCGTTATTAATTCTGCCATAAAAAAGAACTGACTAAGCGCCTTGTTCACACTATGTACCTCTTTTGTTATGTGTCCTACCGTTTCTGTATGTGTACCGTGAGCGTGAGGATTAAACGTAATAGTATTAAAATTTACCACACCTCCTTGCGCTACACTACCTACCCAATCATCTTGCTGTACAGGCGCTATTGTAAGTGGGTCTATATACCACGCTAACGGATTCTTAACCGCACTTAAGGGTATCGAGATATCAATCGCTTGAGAGAGGTCTACCGTAACTGTTTTTTTATGATGGGTAATGCTTGCTTTCATGTAAGCTCTAAGGTAACCAAAAATAAATCTGCTGCAATCCCATCACTTAAAAATTTTCCTTTTTTAGAGATATGCAAACGGTCATCTTCTCGTAAAAGAAGTTGCTCTTTAAGATGTTTTTGAGCTTGCTTAAGCAGGTAATCGTGATGAGTCGTTCCAAAGCTGTCTTGTACCTGTTTTAAAGAAATGCCCTTTGCTGTACGCAGGCGAGTCATCACATACTCATTGTATCGGTCATTAAGGCTTAGTGTTTCTACCTCCATAGGTAAAACACCTGCCGTAATACTCTTAATGTATTTGGGATTGTTACTTATATTCCACGAGCGGTCTATACCATTATAACTATGTGCTCCTGGACCTATGCCTATATAGCTTTTTCCTTCCCAATAAGAAGTGTTATTACGAGAGTGAAAGCCTGCTTTTCCAAAATTGCTAAACTCATAATTTTCATAGCCTGCAGCTTCCATACGTTCTACAAGAATCTTATGATGCTCTTGGGCAACCTCGTCCTGTACGGGAGGAATAACCCCTTTTTTAATAAAATTTTCTAAAGCCGTTTTAGGCTCTACTGTTAAGGCATAGGCAGATATATGAGGCACTCCTAAAGCGAGGGCTTTCTCTATATTCTGCTCCCAACGGATGTTGTTCATCCCTGGAATTCCGTAAATAAGGTCTAACGAAAGGTTCTCAAAACACTCGCTCGCAAGTATGATACTCTCTACAGCTTCTTGCGCATTATGCGCACGGTTCATCATTTTTAAATCGGCTTCAAAAAAAGATTGCACCCCTATACTTAGCCTATTTACTGCAGAAAGCTGTAATGCCTGTATTTTATCTCTTGACAGATCGTCTGGATTTGCCTCAAGTGTAATCTCTGGGTCTGAAGAAACCGTATAATGATCATATACACATTGTATAAGTTGGTTGATCTCCTTAGTTTCTAAGACCGAAGGAGTCCCACCTCCAAAATAAATACAGCTTACTTCTTGACCCTTAAACTCATCTTTGCGCATCTCTATTTCTTGTAAGAGTGCTTGGATCATTTCCTCTTTTTTAGCCATCACCGTAGAGAAGTGAAAATCACAGTAGTGACACGCCTGTTTGCAAAAAGGGATATGAATGTAGATGGATGCCAAATTATGTAAGTTAATGGTTTGAGTAAAAGTACAAATACTTCAAGCGCAAGAGATAGTTAGGGCTTATTTCTTCACCCTCTTCTCATTTTGCTTTACGAAGGCTTCCCATCCCGTATAACTCTTGCCGCCTGTGATCTTTCCTGAATTATAAAAATGACATACCGCTGCAGCGAGACCGTCTGTACTATCTCGGTTTTTAGGTAAGCTTTTTAATTTTAAAAGGG